>CACGHF010000005.1 GCA_902572775.1 uncultured Pelagibacteraceae bacterium | reverse complement strand
GGTGAAAAAACAAATGATCCGGTTTCAATGTATTTAAATGATATTTTTACTGTTCCTGTAAATTTAGCAGGTTTACCTGGACTTTCTATACCTGCAGGCCATGATGATAAAGGCTATCCATTAGGATTACAGATAATTGGAAAAGCTTTTGATGAACAAAATATTTTAAACATTGCATATGCTATGGAAGAAAAAATTAATTTTAAAAACAATATTAATGATTGGTGGATTAAGTGAGTAAGAACAAATCTGAATATCTAATTAATAGACATGATAATCAATATGAAGTTGTAATTGGTTTAGAAGTTCATGCACAAGTTACATCTAAGTCAAAATTATTTTCAACATCGGCAACCAAATTTGGAGCTGAGCCAAATACTCAAGTAAGTTTAGTTGATGCAGCATTTCCAGGAATGTTACCGGTAATAAACGAGTATTGCGTAAAACAAGCTATCAAAACAGGAATTGGTTTAAAAGCTAAAATCAATAAGAGATCTGTCTTTGATAGAAAAAATTATTTTTATGCAGACTTACCTCAGGGATATCAAATCTCACAATTCAAAGATCCAATTGTAGGTGAGGGTAATGTAATACTTGATATGCCAGATGGTCAAAAAGAGGTAGGTATAGAAAGATTACACTTGGAGCAAGATGCCGGTAAAAGCATTCATGATTTAGATCCTAAAAATACTTTTGTAGATTTAAATAGATCAGGTG
This sequence comes from uncultured Pelagibacteraceae bacterium, assembly GCA_902572775.1. Classification (GTDB taxonomy): domain Bacteria; phylum Pseudomonadota; class Alphaproteobacteria; order Pelagibacterales; family Pelagibacteraceae; genus Pelagibacter. The sequence goes on along the minus strand of CACGHF010000005.1, from coordinate 38,977 downwards.
TGGCTTTAATGGAAATTGTAAGTAAACCTGACCTAAGGTCCCCAGATGAAGTAAATGCATATATTAAAAAATTAAGATCTATAATGAGATATTTAGGCACCTGTGATGGAAACATGCAAGAAGGATCTTTAAGAGCCGATGTAAATGTATCTGTTAGAAAAAAAGGTTCAAAAGAGTTTGGAACCCGATGTGAGATCAAAAATGTTAACTCAATAAAGTTCATGCAGATGGCAATTGAATACGAAGCTAATAGACAAGTTGATTTAATTGAGGATGGTCAAACGATTGATCAAGAAACAAGACTTTTCGATACTAAAAAGAATGAAACTAGATCAATGAGATCAAAAGAAGATGCTCATGATTATAGATATTTTCCAGATCCAGACTTGTTGCCATTAGAAGTTTCAGATGATTTTATTGAAAACTTAAAATCAGAAATTCCAGAGCTACCAGATGAAAAGAAAAAAAGATTTATAGAAAAATTTAAGTTATCTCCTTATGAAGCAAACATTTTAGTTTCTGATATTGAAACATCAAATTACTTTGAAAATGTAATTAAGAAGTCTGATGTAAAACTTGCAACAAATTGGATAATTGGTGAATTATTTGCAGCGTTAAATGAAAAAAATTTAGAAATAACTGAAAGCCCTATAAGTTCAGGCAACTTATCAAAATTAATTAATTTAATTAAAGACGGAACAATTTCTGGAAAAATTGCAAAAACAGTTTTCGAACAAATGATGGAAGGTGACAAAGATCCTCAGAAAATTGTTGAGGAAAAAGGTTTAAAACAAGTGAGTGACCCAAAAGCACTTGAGGCACTGATAGATAAGGTTATTGATGATAACAGAGACAAAGCTACAGAATATAAATCAGGTAAAGTTAAATTATTTGGTTTCTTTGTAGGTCAAGTTATGAAAGTTTCTGGTGGAAAAGCAAATCCTCAATTAGTTAATGAGATTTTAAAGAAAAAACTTTAGAATTTATGGGTTCAGACCTAAATATAACTAAAGAACTCCAAGAGTATATTTTAAGTCATGGATTTAATTTACACCCAGTCCAAAAAGAAATAATTGATTATAACGCATCTCTTGGTGATATCAAAAGAATGCAAATCTCTATTTCACAAAGTCAATTTCTGCATTTAATTATAAAAATTTCAAATATCAAAAAAGTTTTAGAGATAGGTACATTTACAGGATTAAGTACGTTATCTATGGCTTTGGCATTATCAGATGATGGCAAAATAATTGCTTTAGATAAAAATGAAGAAACTAATAAAGTTGCTATAGATTTTTTTAAAAAAGCTAATCAAGATCATAAAATAAAAACATTAATTAAACCTGCTTTAGAAAGTTTAGATGAAATTAAAAATGAAAAGTTTGATTTAGCTTTTATCGATGCTGATAAAATGAATTATATTGAATACTATGAACGTTCTTTACAATTATTGAACAAAAATGGTCTAATAATCATAGATAATGTTTTATGGTATGGAGAAGTTGTGAATGAAAACAATAATGATAAATTTACCAAAAATATTAAAGAGTTTAATAGTCATATTTCAAAAGATACAAGGGTTGAAAAGTTAATAATTCCTCTTGGTGATGGAATGACTGTTTGTAGAAAATTATAATGTTCGAAGTAGTTGGTTTTTATAAATTTGTTAAAATTTCTTATTTAAAGAAAATTCAAAAAATTTTATTAGAAACTTTAAAAAATAAAAACATAAGAGGTACGATAATAATCTCTAAAGAAGGGGTGAATGGAACTATCTCTGGTAAAGCTAAAGACATTAAATCCACAATTAATAATTTAAAAAGAACTCTTAAATTTAAAGAATTTAATAGCAGCAATGTGTCTAAAAGCTCATTCCAACCGTTTCACAAACCTAAGGTAAAAATTAAAAATGAAGTTGTTCCTATGAATTTAATTTTAAACAAAAGAATAAAGAAAAAGAATAGCCACGTAGATCCAATCAAATGGAATAAGCTGATTAAAGAAAAGGATACTGTTCTTATAGATGCGAGAAAACCATTTGAGTACGATGTTGGAACATTTAAGGGAGCAATCAATCCTGATGTTGATAACTTTAGAGATTTTCCAAAATATTTAAAAAAATTAAAAAAAAATCAACCTATAGCTATGTTTTGTACTGGTGGAATTCGTTGTGAAAAGGCATCTGTATATTTGGAGAATAAAGGGTTTAATAACATTTATCAGTTAAATGGTGGAATTTTAAATTATCTTAAAAAGACAAATAAGAAAAAAAGTTTGTGGAAAGGTGAATGCTTTGTTTTTGATAACAGGATTAGTTTAAAACATGGTCTAAAAATTGGTTCTTACTCAATGTGTAGCGGTTGTAGGAAGCCTGTATCTCGTAAGGATCAAAAATCAAAAAAATATGAAGAGGGTGTTTCATGTCCAAATTGTCACGATAATCTAACAGATCATCAAAAATCAAGATTTAGGATGAGACAAAAACAAATTAATCTTGCTAAAGAAGCAGGAAAAAGACATATCTTCCAAAAAGACTATTAACAAATCTTAAATTAATGAATTTATTAAAAGATGAAGTTTCGTTGTTAGTGAGAAAACTTGCTGTACCAGCTAGTGTAGGAACTTTATTCCAAACACTTTATACTATCGTAGATACTTTTTATGCAGGAAAAATATCGCCAGAAGCCTTATCTGCTTTGAGCAAGTCTTTTCCGATATATTTTTTGATTATTGCGACATCCATTGGAGTTACCGTAGCAGGAACATCATTGATTGGCAGTAGTATCGGAGAAAAAAACGAAAAAAATGTTTTAAGTTATTTTGGAAATGTAATCATTTATTCGATTATAATCTCGGTAGTTGTATCTATTTTAGGATTTGCTTTTGGTGAAAAGATATTCTTATTAATGAATTCTTCTCAAGAAGTAACAATTCTTGGACTCGAATATATAAATGTAATTTTTTTAGGTACGATATTATTTATTTTAGTAGTAGCATTAAATTCATTCTTACATGCAGAAGGAGATACTAAAACTTACAGAAATGTTCTAATATTTTCTTTTTTCTTAAACATTATTTTAAATCCAATTTTTATATTTGGTTTTTTATTTATACCACCATTAGGAATAACTGGTATTGGGATAGCAACTTTAATTGCTCAATTTGTATCTTTGTTGGTTATTTTGATAAAAATATTAAATAATCAAAGAATTAAGAAAATAACTATAGACCATTTCAAAGCTAAATTTTTTTTCTTAAAAAATATTTTTTTTCAATCAATGCCAATTACAATTGCCATATTAGGGTATTCTATTGCTTCAACAATTGTTTTTACATATGTTGGGTTATTTGGTGAATATGCTGTAGCAGGGTATGGATCTGCAACAAGAATTGAGCAAGTAGTTTTGTTACCAATATTAGGAATCAATACAGCAATAATTTCTATAATAGCGCAAAATATTGGTGCAAAATATTACGATAGAGTGGAGCAATCCTATTTTACCTCAATAAAATACGGTCTATTTATAATGTTAATCGCTGGTGTAGCTATTTTTATAAGTGCTGACATTGTTCCTAAATTCTTTTCTTCAAACCCAGAGGTAATTATGCATGGCTCGATGTACCTTAAGATTTCAGCATTTATTTTACCTGCTTATCCAATATTTTTCTTATCAAATGGATTTTTTATGGCTTTAAAAAAATCTGAAAAAGCCATGGTTAATAATATTGCCAGAAATGTTGTAGTACCAGTTTTATCCTTTTACATTGCAAAGTATTTAAATGCAGATTTTAAAACTTTTTTTTATATTTGGGCTATCTTCCAATGGTTGATATCATTGATGTTACTATTTTATGTCAAATATTATATTAAACATAAATTAGCTAATATTTAATATTTTTTAAGTATGTTTTTTACAAAAAGAAAAGCGATAATTTTAATTATAATTTGTTCGATTTTTTTTATTCTCACATATAACGATGTTAGGTCTGAAGAGATTAAAGAAATTTCTGGAAATGCTGAAATTATTGATGGTGATACAATAAAAATAAATTCAAAAAAGATAAGATTATACGGAATTGATGCACCTGAATTCAAGCAAATGTGTAAAAAACCATATCTAACAATAATTTTTTTTACTTTTACTAAAGATTATCCATGTGGAAAAATTTCAACTCAAAAATTACAAAAAAAAATAAATAACAAAATAATAACTTGTAAAATTCTGGATGTTGATAGATACAAAAGATTTATTGGAGAATGTTATAAAAGAAATTTAAACTTGAATTCTTGGCTAGTTTCAAACGGTTATGCAGTAGCTTATAGAAAATACTCAAAAAAATATATATCAAACGAAATTAATGCTAAAAATGAAAAAAAAGGCCTTTGGCAAGGTAAATTTGAAATGCCATGGGACTTTAGAAGAAAAAAATAAGTTTATAATCTTGATGCATGGTCTTCAATCCAAGAACAAAGATGTTCAGCAAAAGATCTTCTAACAAAAAGATTTAAAATATTTTCATCTTTATGGTGCAGAATTACATCTATATGATTTAAAACAGTCTGAGCTGTTGATCCTTTTTTTTCTTTAAATTCATTAAAATTAAAGGGAGATCCTGCTGAAAAGATTTCATAGACATTTTCACCTTTAAGTTCTAATTGAACAAATTGATCTGTTACATCTATAACAGCACCTAAATTTGTTTTTGAAATACTATTAAATAACATTTCATATAGATCGGATTTATTAGTGTCTTTGCTTGCCAGCTCATTTGAGATTATCATCCATTCGTCTGGACTAAGCCATATTGCTGTTAATTTATCACTCGTTGTTGAAGTGTTTGCCTCAGTTGGTAAGATCATATTAAGATTTTTACCAACATTTGTTAAAAATTCTCTTTTTTTACCTCTCAAATTAATTTTTATTACTGGAGAGATTTCCTTTACAGAAATACTTTCTTGCTTCATTTCATTTTTAATAACTGAATTATAGTTAAGCATTTAACCTCTCATTTTTCTCATCGTAAAAGACTGGATTAGCAACAGTGACATTAATATTTTTATTTTCCATAGGCACAAAAAGTTTTTTTCCCATCATATCTTTTCCACCTCTAACTACTGCAAGTGCTATTGATTTCTTTAGGTTTGGACTGAAATAACTTGAAGTTACATGTCCAAGCATTTCTACTGGACTTTGATTTAATTCAGAAACTATTTGTGCTCCTTCTTCTAAAACAATATTTGGATCATCAGTTAATAAACCTACTAATTGCTTTCTATCTTCTCTCATTGTATCAGATCTATAAAGAGATCTTTTTCCTATGAAATCGTATTTCTTCTTGCTTACTATCCAATCCATTTGAAGATCGATAGGAGTCATTGTTCCATCTGTATCTTGTCCAACAATAATAAAACCTTTTTCTGCTCTTAATAAGTGCATTGTCTCAGTCCCATAAGGAGTAATGTTAAACTCTTTACCTGCCTCTATACACTTTTGCCATAAATCTTTTCCATAACTTGCTTGAACATTTATTTCGTAACTGTGTTCTCCAGTAAAACTAATTCTCATTATTCTACATTGAATATTGCCAATTTTCGATTCTTTGAATGACATGTGCGGAAAGTTTTCATCTGATAAATCTAAATCAGGAATTATTTTTTTAAGAATTTTTTTACTATTAGGTCCGCATAAACTCGTTGTAGCATAATGATCTGTTACAGAGGTTAAATAAACATCAAGCTCAGGCCATTCTGTTTGAAGATAGTCTTCAAGTTTACCTAAAACATTTGCTGCTCCACCAGTTGTTGTGGTCATGATGTAATGATTTTCACCTAATCTTGTTGTAACACCATCATCATAAACCATACCATCTTCATTTAGCATTAACCCATATCTACATTTCCCTATAGCTAATTTTGACCAAGCATTTGTATAAACTCTATTTAAGAATTCAGAAGCATCACTTCCTTGAATATCAATTTTACCAAGAGTAGAGGCATCCAGTATACCAGCACTTTCTCTAGCAGCTTTACTTTCTCTTTGAACTGCTTGATGCATAGTTTCTCCGTTAATAGGGTAGTACCATGCTCTCTTCCATTGTCCGACATTTTCAAATTCAGCTTTATTTTCAACATGCCAATCATTCATTGGCGTTCTTCTAAAAACATCAAAAAACTTTCCTACATTTCGACCTACAATAGTTCCAAATGTTAATGGTGTGTAAGGAGGTCTAAATGTAGTGGTCCCTAATTCTCCCATTTTAACGCCTGCTGTATCTGCAATTATGCCTAACGCATGCATATTTCCTAGTTTACCTTGATCAGTTCCCATACCAGTAGTCGTGTATCTTTTAACATGCTCAATAGATCTAAAACCTTCTCTTAATGCTAATTTTATATCTTTAGCCGTTGCATCGTTTTGATAATCTACAAATGGTTTAGTTTTACCTATAGGTTTATCGGAAGGTAGTAACCAAATATTTCTTTTTGAATTTTCCTGATCAATCTCAACTTTAATACTATCTAAATCTGTTTCATTAATATTAAGAGTATCTTTAAGCTTTTGATTTAGATTTTTAATGATTTCATCAATTTTAAAATCTCCACCACAAGATCCTACACTTATTTGTTCAGATGTATTATGATTTGGTAAGAAAACTTTTTTTTCTTCATCAAATTTAAGTTTGCTTCCTGATTGTGTATATAAATGTACAGCAGGTGTCCAGCCACCAGCAACTCCCAAGCAATCACACGAAATAGAAATTTTACTTCCAGTAACTGAAGTACCATCATTAGATAGTTTCATTATTGAAATACTATTTAGTCTTTTATAACCAGTTGTATCAACAATTGAGTGTGACCAGTAAATTTTAATACCTGCTTCTTTTACTTTTTTAACAATTTTACTTTCGGATTGTTCTCTAATATCAATTATTGCTTCAACATTGATACCCTTATTGTATAGTGAAATAGCACTTTCGTAGGCACTATCATTATTAGTAAAAAAGACATTTTTACTACCACACGCAACACCATAAAATTCACTGTATTTTTTTATTGCAGATGAAAGCATTATTCCTGGTCTATCATTATTATTAAATATCAAAGGTCTTTCTAATGCACCTGTAGCTAAAATAACTTTCTTAGCTCTAATTTTAAGAAGTCTTTGTCTGATTTTATTTGTTTTATCTTTTGCCTCTAAATGATCAGTTAGATTTTCTCTAGCTAAAAGATAATTATATTGATGATAAGCAGCTACACTTGTTCTAGTTTTTATTTCAAGATTTTTAATATTTTTAAGTTCCTCTATTTCTTTTTTTAACCACTCTGAAGGGGCTTTGTTATCAATTTTGTTAAATTCATTATTTTCATAAATAGTTGATCCACCTAGTTCATTTTTTTCTTCAACTAACAACGTTTTAAAATTATTTTTAGCTGCATTTTTTGCTGCCATAATTCCAGATATACCTGCACCTACAACCAATACATCACAGTGAACATTACGGTGATCATAAATGTCAGGATCAGTTGTTGTTGGTGATTTTCCTAAACCAGCGGAGTGTCTTATGAAAAATTCATATTTCTCCCAGAAACTAGCAGGCCACATAAATGTTTTATAATAAAAACCTGCTGGAAAAAAAGGGGAGAGAAAATTGTTTATTCCACCAATATCAAATTCAACACTTGGCCAACAATTTTGACTTGATGCCTCTAAACCTTCATAAATCTCAACTTCTGTTGCTCTAACATTGGGTTCCGTTCTATTGGTACCAGGGTTTACTTGAACTATAGCATTTGGTTCTTCAGAACCAGACGTCATAATTCCTCTTGGTCTATGATATTTAAAACTTCTTCCAACTAAATGAACATCGTTTGCAAGTAATGCTGATGCTAAAGTATCGCCTTTAAATCCATGGTAAGTTTTGCCATTAAATTTAAAGGAAATTCTATTAGTTTCATCAATGTACTCACTCGATTTTACTCTTAAGTTTTTAGTCATTTTATTGAGAAGGTGGTTTTTCACCCATTTTATAAATTGCTTTTATTTCATCGTTAGAAGTGTCTCTAACCATATTAAACCATTTACGACAACCATGTGCATGATTCCATCTTTCAAATTGAACACCTTTAATATTTTTTCTCATAAATAAATACTCTGCCCACTCATCATCACTTAATTCTGTTGGTTGCTTAGGCCTCTCGATATGAGCTTCACCTCCAGCCTTAAATTCTTGCTGATCTCGTTCTCCACAGTATGGACAGTTTATTAAAAACATTAATGAGCAACCGCTGCAGCCCCATGTTCATCAACAAGGTCTCCGCTTACAAATCTATTTAAATTAAATGCAGCATTAAGTTTGTGTGGTTCATCATTTGCGATAGTATGTGCAAACAAATCTCCAGATCCAGGAGTTGCTTTAAATCCTCCAGTACCCCAACCACAATTAAAGTACAATCCTTTAATTGAAGTTTTACTTAAAATTGGACTAGCGTCAGGACAAATATCTACTATTCCTCCCCATTGTCTTAACATTCTCATTCTACTGAAAATTGGATATAATTCTAATATAGCGTTTAATGTTCCTTCAACTATTTGATGACTACCTTTTTGAGTATAAGAAACATAATCATCTGTTCCAGCACCAATGACCAATTCTCCTTTGTCAGATTGACTGACATAAGCATGCACAGCATTAGACATTACAACTGTATCAATAATTGGTTTTACAGGTTCAGAAACTAAAGCCTGCAAAGGTTTACTTTCAAGTGGAAGTCTTAGACCCGCCATATTAGCTATTACACTAGAATGACCAGCTGCAACCACACCAACTTTCTTTGTTCTTATAAATCCTTTTGTCGTTTCTATACCTTCAACACTATCTCCATTTCTTTTTATTCCTTTAACTTCACAATTTTGAATAATATCGACACCCATTGCATCAGCTCCTCTTGCATATCCCCAAGCAACTGCATCGTGTCTTGCTGTGCCAGCTCTACGTTGTAAAGTTCCTCCTAAAACAGGGTATCTAATATCTGGTGATGTATTTATAATTGGACAAAATTTTTTAACTTCTTCTGTGCTCAAGTAGACTGCGTCAATTCCATTTAGTCTATTAGCATGTGTTCGTCTTTTTAAATCTCTAACATCTTGTAAATTATGTGCAAGGTTCATTACACCTCTTTGACTAAACATTACATTATAGTTTAGTTCTTGAGATAAACCTTCCCAAATTTTTAATGCATGATCATATAATCCTGCACTGGCGTCCCATAAATAATTTGATCTAATAATTGTAGTATTCCGTCCGGTATTTCCTCCACCAATCCAACCTTTCTCGACTACAGCAATATTATTCATATTATGTTTTTTTGCTAAATAGTAGGCTGTTGCTAATCCATGGCCACCACCACCAACAATAACTGCATCGTACTCTTTTTTAGGAGCAGGATCTTTCCACGCTCTTTGCCAATTTTCATGATATGAAAGAGCATTTTTTATCAAAGAAAATATAGAGTACCTATTTTTCATAATAAGGAATAATTACTTTATATATATTGAATTTTCAATACAATCGCTTAATACACAATGTCATACGGAAGAGTGGGTGAGAGGCTTAAACCAGTCGTTTGCTAAATGACCGTGCGAGGAAACTTGTACCGAGGGTTCGAATCCCTCCTCTTCCGCCAGAAATCAATTTACACCAAAATATCTTCTAGTTGTTTAAAAACACTGTTCCAATTATCGTATTCTTTTTGTTGGATTATTTTAATCCCTGGATAAAAGCATTGTTTTTGAATTTCAATAAACCATCTCCATTCAGGGTTATAACTTAATAATAAATAAGTTTTTATACCCATAGTGCCAGCTAGATGTGCAAGGGCTGTATCAGTAGTAATCAATAAATTAATATTATTTAAAATATTAATCGTATCTTCAAAAGCATTTTCACTAATATCAATTTGACTTGAAAGATCATAAATTAAATTAGAAAAGTTATATTTGTTAATTTGTTCAGAACCAAAATATTTTTGGAGACTTATAAAGTTAAATTTTTGAGTATTAAGGATATTTTTAAATTTAATTAACTTAATAGATCTTTCGTCGTCAAATAAAAAATCTTTATTACCTTGCCAATTTAAAGCAATAACAGGCTTATTAAATTTTTTTAATTTATTTTTCCAGATTAAACTTTTTTCTTTGTCAATCGGTATATAATTTATTGGTCCTTGTAAAAATTTATTTTTTTTATAAAAAATGCCTGGCAAACTGAGCAAATTTTGAAAGTAATCAATATTTTCTAAGTTTTTAAGATCTGTTACTATTTTAAATGGTGTATTTTTAAATAAATGCTGAAGATTTTTATCAGTATAGAAAATAATTTCACAATTGTAATTTTCTTTTAAAGAAAATAAATATCTAAAAAATTGTATATTATCACCAATACCTTGTTCAGAAATAATTATTATTTTTTTATTGTCTAAGTTTTCGTCATTCCATTCAACTGGATTTAATTTTTTTTTAACTTCTAGAGTTTTTTCTTTAGGTTCAATTTTTTCTTTTCTGTACTCATAAAATTTAAATCCATTTTCTAAGTCTGATATTCCAAAATATGACCAAGCAAGATTAAATTTTGAAATATTATCTTCAGGCTTTTTTTCTAAAAATTTCTTATAATTATAAATTGCATCATTAAATTTTTTTAACCTCAAATTTACATGCCCTAAATTTAAGTAAGAAAAAATAAAATTTTTGTTAATATTTATACAATTTTCAAATATTCTAATAGCATCATCATATTTTTTGGTAAAAAAACTTATTAAACCTTTGTGATAAATTGCAGTAAAGTTATTATTAACTTTTTCAAAATAAAATTCTGCTCTTTCATATTTTTTTTCAGCAAAATAAACAAGACCTAAATTTAAATTAGCATCTTGATGATAGGGCTCGTTTTCAAGAATTTTATTAAAATATTTTTTAGCTTTAGTATTCTCTTTTTTTTTTATACTTATAATTCCAAGAAACAGATAACTTATATTTTTTGTGTTTTTATTTAATCTAAGATTTTCAAATATTTCAATTGCTTCATCAAATTTATTTTTTTCAAAATATTTTATGCCTCTGTTTACTTTTTCCTGAAGCAAAGAATTTTCAATATTCATTTATTTTAATATAAAGGTTTAGCTTTGAAGAAATCTTTCATTGTTATTGGTTTTTGCTCTAGTATATATCTATAAACATTATAATTTTCTAATACTCGTTGAACATAATTTCTGGTTTCTCTAAACTTAATTAGCTCAACCCAATCAACAAAATTTATTTGTTTTTTTTGAGGGTCTTTATTAATTCTTCTCCAATATTTTACTCTATTTGGTCCGGCGTTATATGCTGCTACTGCAAAGGGATAGGTTCCATCGTATTGAAGAATTAAACCTGCAATGTAGTGTGATCCTAAATTAATATTATATTCTGGATCTGTAGTTAATCTAGATTTTGAATAAGGAAGTTTAGCTTGTTTTGAAACTAACTTTGCTGTGTAAGGCATTAATTGCATTAAACCTTTTGCTCCAGCATGACTGTTAGCTTCCAGATCAAATTCACTTTCTTGTCTAATTATTGATAAGATCAAAGCACTTTCTGGAATTTTCCTTTTGTTAATATATTTAGGAGTGCTAATTATTGGGTAGTTAAACTTATTGTGAAATCTTTTCTGATAAGAAGCAATTTTAGAAACTTGAATTGCAAAATCATATCTATTTATACTTGTAGCTAATTCTGCAGCTAAAACTTCACTACCTTTAGCTATATTATCATTAGCTAAATGTCTTAGAATATGTTTTGTATATTTATCTTTCTTTAATTCATCTAAAAGATAAGAAATTTTTACAAGCTCTTTATTAAAAAATTGAATTCTATATTTTGGATCAATTTCCATATCTTTTTCTAACTCAAATTTTCCATTTGGATTTAATTTTAAAAAGGCTAGCTGACCATAGTAAGTAGTAAGATATTTTGTAGCCTCTCTGTACCAATTATTTGATTGCTCTCTTTCGCCTATTTTCTCATATGCTCTTCCAAGCCAATACGCACCTCTAGATAAACTTATTGGATAACTAACATTTTCATAAAAATTTTTAAAATGATCTTTAGCTGTCATGGGATCGTTTAAAAAACTTAATGCTATCCACCCACTCATCCATTCTGCAGCAGCATATTCGGAGCCTTCAGTCATTCCATGATTACTTGAAATTTTATATGAAATTTCATATTTCTTTTTATAAAGCAATGCTCTTGAGATAATTTCTCTTTCTTTCCACCATTTATCAGGCCTAACTAAATACTCTTTATCATTTCTTATTTTCATTAATATTTCAGCTGAAGAATCCACACGTCCTTTTTTTCTTCTCCATTTCAATCGATCATAGTTTAATCCAGCATCATTCTTAAATTTTTGAGGAACATTTGCTATAGCTTGGTCAACCCCATAGCCTTTACTCATTAAAAGATGTCTTGCATTATATAAAAGTTCGTAATCTTTTGGCAGATATCTTATTAACCTTTGTAAATCCCATCGATCTCCGTTCCAAGCTAAATAATCAGCTCGTTTGATATAGTCATCTGCATTTAAATATTTTTTATATTTTTTTCTAAAATATTTTAATTCATTTTTAGATAAATCTGCTGTTATCCAACCTTCTTTAATTAGTTTTATACCCTTATTTTTGTCACTAATTAAAACATGACTTTCTCCAAGTATCATTTTTCCATAGCCGCTTAATGGATCTTTTTCTCCAAACCAATTTATTATTTTTTTTGGTGAAACACTTTCTGTAGACAACTTATGTTCAGCAAGATATTTTACCCTGCTTATTCTAGGATAATCTGAATTTTTATTTAAAAAAACTTGATAATCGTAAAATGACGCCTGGTTACCAGACGTTAAAAGATGTCTCCATTGTATAAAATTATAAATAGATTTGTCTTTTGCTTTTTTTGCTATATTAAGCGCAGAAGACCATTTGCTCTTCTGCATTTCTGAAATAGCTTTTTTAGCTAACCCGAAGTCTTTTTTACTATAATATCTTGAAATCTTAATATTCTTAGCTGTGCTAGTACCAGTTATACTTGGTTTTTTCTTTGGTATTTTAAAACTTAATTTTTTTTCTTTTAAAACCAACTCTTTTTTAACAATCACTTCTTCGATTTTAATTTCTTTGGTTTTCGTGGGTTTCTTTAATGGTTTAAGGATATTTATAGATATTTTCTTTTGAATTTCTTCTTTACTTAAAATAGGTTTTTTTAAAGGTACAACTGAATTTATTTCAGCAAAGAGATTATTTGAAAATATTAATATGGTTACGGTGAAACATAAAAATAATATTTTTTTGAGCATAATCTTTTAGTATATGAATCTTTAAACTATGTTATAAGTATTTATGTTCAAAGGATCAAATGTTGCTTTAATTACACCATTTAAAAATAATGGTCTAGATGAGGAAGCATACATAAAATTAATCCATTTCCACATCGATAATGGTACTAATGGACTTGTGCCGGCTGGTACAACAGGTGAATCCCCTACGTTAAGTCATGATGAGCATCAAAGAGTAATAGATTTATGTATAAAAGAAAGTAATGGAAAAATTCCAGTTATTGCTGGTACGGGTTCCAACTCAACTGAGGAGGCTATTTCTTTAACAACACATGCAGAAAAAGCAGGAGCTAACGGCGCTTTGATAGTTACACCCTATTACAATAAACCAACTCAAGAAGGCTTGTATCAACATTACAAAGCAATTAATGACAAGTGTGGCATTCCAATTATAATTTATAATATTCCTGGTAGATCTGTGATTGATATGTCAGTAGATACAATGGCTAGACTCTATGAATTAAAAAATATAGTTGGTGTTAAAGATGCAACAGGTGATTTAGATAGAGTTAATCAGACACTTGAAAAAATGGGTAAAGATTTTATTCAATTAACAGGTAATGATGATAATGCTTTTGAATTTAATAAACGTGGTGGGGTAGGTACTATTAGTGTAACAGCTAATATTGCACCTAAACTTTGTTCAGATTTTCAAAAATTCTCCAAATCAGACACCGATAATGAAATAAAAGAAGCAGAAAGATTAGATAAAATATTACAACCAGTTCATCACTCAATGTTTGTTGAGAGTAATCCTAGTCCAGTAAAATATGCTGCAAAACTTTTAGGACTTTGTGATGACAATGTAAGACTACCGCTTGTAAAAGTAACAGACACAACAAAAGAAATTGTAAAAAAAGCTCTTCAGTCTGCTAAGTTAATTTAATGAACAAAAAAACCAATCCTGGTTTGAAAATCATTTGTTTAAATAGAAAAGCTAGTTTTAATTATTTTTTTGAAGATCTTTTTGAAGCTGGAATTGTTTTAAAAGGATCAGAGATTAAATCAGTAAGAGAGGGCAAGGTGAATATCGCTGAGTCTTATGCTGTTGAAAAGGGAGGTGAAATTGTTTTAATTAATTCACACATATCTCCATACAAGCAAGCAAGTTACTCTAATCATAATCCAACCGATGATAGAAAATTGCTTCTTAATAAAAAAGAAATAAATAAATTGATAGGTAAAATGCAAAGAGATGGTTTCACATTAGTTCCAACAAAAATGTATTTCAAAAAAGGAAAGGCTAAAATAGAACTAGCTGTTGCAAAAGGAAAAAAGCAATATGATAAAAGAGCAACAAAAAAAAGTAGAGATTGGAATCGTGAAAAGGCAAGATATATTAGAAAATCAAGCTAAAATTGTTTTTTTAGGAATAGGTTCAAATTTAGGTATAAGAAAAAGAAATATAGAAAAAGCAAAATTTTTATTAGCAGAACATAACTTAGATGTTCTCTCGGTATCTAGTTATTATGAAACTCCTTCTTGGCCGGACCCACGAAATCCTAAGTTCTTAAATATAATTATAAAATTAAAATGTTATTACAACCCTCAAGAACTATTAAAAATATGTAAATCTATAGAAAATCAATTAGGTAGAAAGAAAGCAAAAAAAAATGCACCTCGTACATGTGACTTAGATATAATCGATTTTAATAATTTGGTATCTAGAAAAAATTCTAAGATTAATTTACCTCATAAAATGATGCACAAAAGAAACTTTGTATTATTTCCATTATTTGAGATTCAAAAGAATTGGACTCATCCTGATAAACAAATTGATGTTAAAACCTTGATTTCTCTGCTTCCTGATAGAGACATTAGATCTATTAAACAAATTTGATTTAATGGTATAATATCAATTATGCTTAATTCAAATGAACTTATAAATAAAGTTAAGGATTATAATAAATTTCTTAATCCTGAAAAATTGGATAAAGCATATAATTTTGCTGTTAAAGCACATAAGAGTCAAAAAAGAGCTTCGGGTGATCCTTATTCTGTTCACCCAATTGAGGTTGCAAATATTTTAACTGAATTAAAATTAGATAGCGCTACAATTACAACTGGTCTATTGCATGACACTATAGAAGATACTTTTGCAACTTATGAAACTATCAAACAAGAATTTGGTGATGAGGTTGCTGATTTAGTAGACGGTGTAACGAAAATTTCAGCGTTTGAAAATTCAGCTGGAGCTAATTCTAAAGTTGAGAATTTCAGAAAATTAATTTTAGCAACATCAAAAGACATTAGAGTTCTGCTAGTTAAAATTGCTGATCGACTACATAATATGAGAACCATTAAAGCGATTACTAAAGAGGATAAAAGAAAAAGAATAGCTCAAGAAACTATGGAAATTTATGCGCCATTAGCTGATAGAATGGGAATGCACAGAATAAGAGACGAGCTTGAGGATTTATCTTTTGAAATTTTAAATAATGATGCAAGAAAATTAATAAAAAAAAGGCTTGATGAAATAAAATTGGACAGAAAAGATTTGTTCGAAGAACAATCTTTTGAGTTAAGTGAAATCTTAAATGATAATGAAATTAATGCTGAAATACATGGTAGAGAAAAGACACCTTTTTCAATTTGGAGAAAGGTCCAAAAAAAAAGAGTTTCACTTGAACAAATAACAGACATTATTGGATTTAGGATAATTTTAAAAAACGTAGATGATTGTTACAAAACTCTCGGGATTTTTCATAAAAAATGGAATTGCATACCAGGGAAATTTAAAGATTATATTTCATCTCCAAAAATCAATGGTTATAAATCTATTCATACTTCTGTAATTGGTTCAAATAAAAAACCAATAGAAATTCAAATTAGAACACATGAAATGCACGAATTTGCAGAAAGAGGTGTCGCATCTCATTGGCAGTATAAATCTTCTGAAAAATTTAATTCTTTAAGTTGGAAGGAGTATGATTGGTTAAAAGATCTTGTTGAGATTATAGAAAAAAATGAAAACCCTGAAGATTCATATGAGTATACAAAACTACAAATGTTTCAAGAAAACGTATTTTGTTTTACACCAAAAGGTTCAGTTATAAAATTACCTAAAGATGCAACTGCTATAGATTTTGCATATGCTGTTCATACTAAAATCGGTAATTCAGCAGTTGGTTGTGAAATTAATGGAAACAAAAGCGAATTACAAACTATTTTAAGAAATGGTGATCGAGTAAATATATTAACATCTAAAAATAATTCACCATCACTTCACTGGATACCAACTACTAAAACAGGCAAAGCTAGAGCAGCAATAAGAAGATATTGGCATGATAAAGGAGAGCAAAAAGAGGAAAAAACAAAAAAATATAATACCACTCTATGGATGTCATTACCTGATAAGCCAGGTCAATTAGGAGATATAAGCTCACTCATTGGAAGTCACAAATTAAATATATCGAGCTTAGAAATGGTTGGTAAAAATCCCAATTATATTAATTTTAAATTTAAATTAATTATTAGAAACCTTAAGAATTTTACTAATTTTATTGCAGAGCTAAAACAAAAGAGTATAAAATTTAAGATAATTAGACACGAAGAAAAAAGAAATGCTTTCACACAAAAAATCCTTAAATATTTTAAAAAAAACTAATGCATTATTAGAAGGTCACTTCGTTCTATCGTCAGGTCTACATTCTTCAAAATATATTCAGTGTGCAAAACTTTTAAGTTTCCCTAATTTAGCTGATAAAATTTGTAAATCTTTAGCAAATAAAATTAAAAAAAAATTTAAAAAAATTGATTTAATACTAGCTCCTGCAATGGGAGGAGTAATTATTGGATATGAAATTGGTAAATTGCTCAAAAAAGAAACAATTTTTTGTGAAAGAGTAAATGGTAAATTTACTCTCAGAAGAGGATTCAATATTAAAAAAGGAGCAAGAGTATTAATTATAGAAGATGTAATCACTACAGGAAAATCAAGTTTAGAGTGTGTTAAATTGATTAAAAAATCAAAAGCAAAATTAATTGGATTTGCATCTATTATTGATCGATCAACCAAACAATCTTTAAAAATAAAAACTGGAATAATATCTCATTTAAAAATTGATGTTCCAACTTTTAAAGCAAATAAATTACCGCCAGAACTTAAATCTATACCAATAACAACCCCAGGAAGCAGATTTATTAAGTGAAAAGGTTAGGTGTAAATATAGATCATATCGCAACTTTACGAAACGCTCGTGGAGAGAAACATCCAGACCCATTATACGCAGCTAAAAAAGTTATTAGTTATGGAGCGGATTCTGTAACAATTCATTTAAGAGAAGATAGAAGACATATAAATGATATTGATGCAAAAAAAATCTGTGGTTTAAGAAATGTACCTGTAAACCTTGAAATTTCTATGAACAAAGAAATTGTTAATAAAGCACTTAAGATAAAACCAAATTTTATCTGTTTAGTTCCAGAAAATAGAAAAGAAATTACTACCGAGGGAGGTTTAAATATAAAAAACAATCTTAATAAGTTAGAGAAAATAATTAAAAAATTTAAAAAAACAAAGATAAGAACAAGTTTATTTATTAATCCTTCCCCAAATGATATTAGACTTGCTAAAAAATTAAATGCTGATTGTATTGAAATACATACCGGAAAACTAGCAAACCTAGTTAAATCAAAAAAAAATTATTCTAGTGAATTAAACAGAATTAAAAAAAGTGCAAAATTGGCATCAAGTTTAAATTTAGAAGTTCATGCTGGTCATGGTTTAGACTATAAAACCACCAAAATGTTAACAAAAATAATAGATATTGAGGAGTATAATATTGGACATTTTATAATCGGAGAGTCAATATTTGATGGACTTTCAAAAGTAATTAAAAACTTTAAAAAAATTATAAAAAATTAAATGAAAATTCTAGGTATTGGAGTTGATATTGTTGAAAATAAAAGAATTCAAAAATCGATTAAAAATCCTTTATTTAAAAAAAGAATTTACTCATCTAAAGAATTGAAACAATCTAATGCAGCAAACAATAAAGCAGCTTATTTTTCGAAGAGATTTGCAGCAAAAGAAGCATTTTCTAAAGCTCTTGGCACAGGTTTTCGTATGAATTTAAATTTTAAAGATATAGAAGTTGTTAATGACAAAAAGGGAAAGCCTTATTACGTTAAAAATAAAAAAATTACAAAAATTGTACAAAAGAACTTTAAAATCAAAAATTTTAAATGTTTTTTATCAATTTCGGATGAAAAAAATTATTCAACTGCATTTGCAATTATTCAAACATCATGAAATTAGATAAAAATTTTTTTTCAGAAAATATTAAAACTTTAATTTATGCATTAATAATTGCAGTTATAATTAGATCGCTTTTAGTACAACCATTTTATATCCCATCATCATCCATGGAACCTACTTTATTAGTAGGTGACAGGTTGTTTGTAACAAAATATACCTATGGATATAGCAAACATTCATTTCCTTTTAGTCCTCCAATATTAAACAAAAGAATTATGTTTAGTAGTCCGGAAAGAGGTGATGTAATTGTATTTAAAACCCCAGCAGATAATCGAACAGATTACATTAAAAGATTAATTGGTCTACCTGGTGATAAAATTCAATTTATAGACTCTAATTTATATTTAAATAATTCTGAAATTCTTAAATCTAAAATTAATAACAAAACTACAATTTTCTGTGGTAACAAAAGTATTGATGTTTATAGATTTGAAGAAAAACTTTCAAATGGTAAAAAATTTCATACTGTTTATTTAAAAGATTACACCTATCAAAATTCTGATGTGTTTACTGTACCAAAAGATCATTATTTCTTTTTAGGAGATAACAGAGACTGTTCTAAAGATAGCAGGTACTTAACAAGTGTTGGATATGTACATAAAGATAATTTAGTAGGAAAAGCTCAATTTATATTTTTCTCTTCAGATAAAAGAATAGGAAGTTTTATTGAATTTTGGAAATGGCATAAGTCAATAAGATTTAATAGAACCTTTAATAAAATTGATTAATGAAAATTAACTATCAAAGTTTAGAAAAAAAAATTGATTTAAAATTTAAAAATAAAGATCTACTTGTTCAAGCCCTCACACATAAAAGCTTTAATCCAAATGAAAATAATGAAAAGATAGAGTTTCTGGGTGATAGAGTTCTTGGTTTAATCATAGCAAAAAAACTTTTAGAAATTTATCCAGGAGAAAAAGAGGGTATTCTTGATAAAAAATTTGCATCGCTAGTTAATAAAAAAACTTGTCTGGATATAGCAAAAAAAATCAATTTAGCTAGTTATGTTAAAACATTTAACCCCAACAATAAAAAAATAAAAATTGAGGACAAAATTATATCTGATAGCTGTGAAGCATTAATTGGTGCTATTTATCTTGATAAAGGTTTTACAATAGTTGAAAAAACAATTTTAAACTTGTGGCAAGATCATATTGAAAAAAGTGTAGTTACAGAAATAGATGCAAAAACAAAGTTACAGGAATTAACTTTAAAAAACTTTAAAAAATTACCTACTTATAAATTAATTTCAAATACAGGTCCAAGACACAAACCCATATTTAAAGTTGGAGTAAAATTGCCCAATACAAAATATTTTATAGCTACTGGAAAATCAAAGAAAGAAGCTGAACAAAATGCTGCTATAGAATGTCTAAAAAATACAAATAAAAAATGAATTGGTCAGACGAAGGATTTTTAATAAGTAAAAATAGATATAATGAAAATTCATTAATTGCTGAATTATTTACAAAAGATAAAGGAAAGATATCTGGAATTATATTTGGTGGTACTTCAAAAAAAATTAAAAATTATCTTCAGCTTGGCAATAAACTCCATGTTAATTACAATTCTAAAAATGAAAACAGAATAGGTTATTTTAAAATTGAAATTTTAAATGCCTATACCCCATTATATTTTGATCATAAGCAAAAGCTATCCTGTATTACATCTGCTATGAATTTGATTAAAATATTGACAGCAGAATCTCAATCTAACGATAAAGTTTATTTTATAATTCAAAATTTATTTTTAATTTTAAAAGAGAAAGATTGGATAAAAAAATATATATTTTGGGAATTGGAGTTACTTAAAATATTAGGATATGACTTGGCGCTTGAAAATTTAGTTGAAAAAGATTTAGAAGGTAACAAAACTGTATATTATGCAAGTTCTTTAAATGAAAAAAAATATGTACCTAATTTTTTGATTGAAAAAGATATAGAAGTTAATGATCTTGGAACTTTATTGAACGGTTTGAAATTAGTAGGCGATTATTTGGATAAAACTATATTAAGACCAAATAATTTAAATTATCCAAATAGCAGGTTGTTATTCTTAAATACGTTAAAATAATTATTTTATTATTTTATCAATTCTATCAGCGTAATAACTTACTATAGCATTGGCACCAGCTCTCTTAAAAGCAACTAAGCTTTCATATATAGCGTCTTTATTAATTAATTTTTTTGTTATGGCTGTTTCAATTAAGCTGTATTCTCCTGATACTTGATAGGCAAATACAGGTAATTTAAATTTTTCTTTAATTGATTTTATTATGTCTAAGTAGGGCATACCTGGTTTAACCATTACCATATCAGCACCTTCTTTAATATCTAATGCGACTTCTCTTAAAGCTTCATCAGAATTTCTATAATCCATCTGATAAGTTTTTTTGTCTCCTTTTAAAGAACCTTTAGATCCGACTGCATCTCTAAAAGGTCCATAAAAGCTTGAAGCATATTTTGCAGCGTACGATAATATTTGAACATTTTGGAATTTGTTTTTATCTAAAGCTTTTCTTATTTTTCCTATTCTGCCATCCATCATGTCTGAAGGAGCCAATACATCACAACCCATCTCAGCTTGTAGTAATGATTGATTGATCAAAACTTCAATTGTCTCGTCATTTAATATAGTATTAGATTTGATCAAACCATCATGACCATGTGATGTATAAGGATCTAATGCAACATCGCACATTATACCGATTTGGTTTTTGTATCTTTTTTTGATTTCTTGTATCGCTTTACAAACTAAATTATTTTCATTCAGTGATTCTGTTCCTAATTCATCCTTTTTTGAGTTTTGAGTCTTTGGGAAAAGAGCTATCATTGGTATTCCTAATTTTATTGCTTTATCCACAATTTGGCTCAACCTATTTATCGAATAACGGTAAACACTTGGCATAGAGCTAATCTGTTGTTTTTTATTTGATCCCTCAGTTAGAAATACAGGCAATATAAAATCATTAGAGCTTAGAGTATTCTCTTGTATTAACCTTCTGCTCCACGACTCTTTTCGATTGCGTCTAAGTCTCAATGAAGGATATTTTCCAGTAATCATATTTTAATTTTCTTTAAAAATGCGACAAATGTAATATACAAATATAGCTTAAATAGAGTATTAAACAATTAAAGGGTAAAATACACAATGACACTAGATTTTCAAGACTTTCACAAACAAGATATCAAATTTGATATTAACGAACTACAAAAAGCTTATAAAGAGGTTTTGAAAATTAAAAATTTTGAAGGTCCAGAGGGTATTACTAATTTTGGAGCTATTTCTTTGACTCAAATTCCTGGAGACCCGGATTCTATTAAAGGACATAAAGCTAGAGGAATTTTTTGGACCAAACCAGACTCAACAGGTAAAGAAGTTCTAAGAGACGAGACTATAGATGAGTCAGCTTATTGTGAATTTATTGATGAATACAAAAATACATATTTCAAAGAAGTATTTGATGTACTGTCATCAAAATACAAATTAGGAAGAATTAGAATTTTATTAAAACAACCAAGATCAACTTTAAGTTGGCACAGAGATCCAGAACCAAGATTGCATATACCAATAATCACAAATCCTGGATGTCATATGGTTATTGATAATGTTGCAAAACATATGCCTGCCGATGGTTCAGTTTGGGTAACAAATAATACTAAATATCACAATGCATTTAATGGTGGTGAAGAGGACAGGATACATTTAGTTGCTTGTGTTTTAGACTACAAATTTAATTAATTTGAAAAAAATATTTATTTCATCAGATCACGCTGGATTTAAATTAAAAGAAACAATCAAAGATTATCTAAGGAATAAAAAAGTAAAACTTGAGGATCTTGGTCCTAAAGATGATAGCAGCGTTGATTATCCTGACTATGCTCATAAAGTTGCAAAAAAAGTTAAACTTAATAAGAGTCATGTTGGTATTTTAGTGTGTGGATCTGGGACTGGCATGAATATTGCGGCAAATAAGCATAAAAATATTCGCGCAGCACAATGTTTTAATTTAAAATCAACGAAATTATCCAGATTGCATAACGATGCAAACATCATTACATTAGGGTCAAGGTTGATAACCAAAAAAAATGCTTTGAAATTTGTAAGTGTTTTTTTAAATACTAAATTTGATGGTGGTAGACACTTGAGAAGGGTTAAGAAAATATAATTATGTCGAGCGAAAAAAGTTATTTAAACGATAGTTATAAAAGTTTTTTTGAGGATAGTTTATCTGTAAAAGATCCAGAACTTTATAAAGCTATTAAAGATGAATTAATCAGACAACAGCAGCATATTGAGTTAATTGCGTCTGAAAATATAGTCTCACAAGCTGTATTAGAGGCACAAGGATCAGTTTTAACAAATAAATATGCCGAAGGTTATCCTGGTAAAAGATATTATAATGGTTGTGAGCACGTTGATGTAGCAGAAAACCTTGCAATCGAAAGATTAAAAAAATTATTTAATTGTAAATTTGCAAATGCACAACCACACTCAGGTGCTCAAGCTAATGGAGCAGTGTTTTTAGCTTTGTTGAGCCCAGGAGATACGTTCATGGGTATGAGTTTAAATTCAGGTGGTCATATCACTCATGGATTAAAAATTTCAATGTCAGGTAAATGGTTTAATGCAGTTGGCTATGATGTAGATAAAGAATCTGAGTTGATAGATTATGACAATGTTGAAAAACTTGCATTAGAACATAAACCAAAACTAATCATTGCAGGTGGGAGTGCTTATTCTAGAGTAATTGACTTTAAAAGATTTAGAGAAATAGCAGATAAAGTTGGAGCATACTTGATGGTTGATATGGCTCACTTCTCAGGATTAGTTGCTGGTAAAGGATATCCTAATCCTTGTGATTATGCTCATGTGGTTACTTCAACAACGCATAAGGTTTTTAGAAGTGCTAGAGGAGGAATAATTTTAACTAATCACGAAGAACTTGCTAAAAAATTTAATACAGCTGTTTTTCCTGGTTACCAAGGAGGACCTTTAATGCATATTATTGCTGCAAAAGCAGCTGGTTTTCTTGAAGCGCTACAACCAGAATTTCAAGATTATATTAAATCTGTTTTAGCAAACGCAAAAATGTTGGCAGAAACTTTAAAAAATAATGGATTTAAAATTTATTCAGATGGAACAGATACACATTTGATGTTGGTTGATTTGAGGCCCTACAACGTAAAAGGAAATCTTGCGGCAGAGAGTTTGTCTAGAGCAAACATAACATGTAATAAAAATGGTATTCCATTTGATACAGAAAAACCTATGATTACATCTGGAATAAGATTAGGAACTCAAGCGGCTACAACTCGTGGATTTGGATTAAATGAGTTTAAAACAGTAGGTGAATTAATAACAAAAACTCTGAAAGGTTTATCTGAAAACCCAACAGATAACAGCAAAATAGAAAACGAAGTAAAAAATGAAGTTATTTCTTTAACTTCTTCATTTCCGATATATAAGAACCTTTAGTAAATGATTTGTCCGTGCGAAAAAAAAGGTGATACGTCTGTAGTAGACTCACGTCCAACTGAGGATGGTACCGCAATAAGAAGAAGAAGATTGTGCATATGTGGTGAAAGATTTACTACATTTGAAAGAATTCAATTTAGAGAATTGATGGTTGTTAAAAAAAATGGAAGAAAATCATCATTTGATCGTGATAAATTATCTAAATCGATCTACATAGCTCTAAAAAAAAGACCAATAGATACGGGTACAATAGAAAAATTCATCAGTAATATTTCAAGATCTCTTGAAGAGCTAGGACAAGGAGAGATATCAACAAATACAATTGGGACAATGGTTATGGATGGATTAAAAGATTTAGACCCAGTTGGATATGTAAGATTTGCATCTGTATATAGAAACTTTAGAGAAGAAAAAGATTTCGTACAATTCGTGGACAAGCTTGATGTCTACAAAAAAAGATAAATTTTCATCAAAAGATAAATTTTATATGGAATTAGCCTTAGATCTGGCTAAATCTCGTCATGGACAGACTGGATCAAATCCCTCAGTAGGCTGTGTTATTGTCAAAAATGATAAAATTATTTCCATAGGACAAACCTCATTTAATGGAAGACCACATGCTGAATTTAATGCGATTAAAAATAGTTTTGAAAAATTAGAAGGCTCAAAAATGTATGTTACTTTAGAGCCATGTTGTCATCATGGATTAACACCACCATGTACTGATGTGATAATAAAATCAAGAATTTCAGAAGTAATATATGCAGTTACCGATATAGATAAAAGAGTAAGAAATAAAAGTTTTAAAATTTTAAAGTCAAAAAAAATAATTGTAAAAAAAGGTTTATTAAAAAGCAAAATTAAAAGTTTTTATTTACCTTATTTTTTTAATAGAAAGAAAAAACTACCCTTTGTTACTGGGAAAATAGCTATTTCAAAAAACAATATTATTTACAGTAAGAACCAGAAAAAGATTACAAATTCTTATTCAGATCAGTTTACACATATGTTGAGATATCAAAATGATAGTTTGATGATTACTCACAAAACACTAAATAAGGATAATCCAAAATTAAATTGTCGTTTGAAGGGTTTTGAAAAATTTTCTCCAAAAAGAATTATTTTAGACAATAAGCTAAATTCTAAAATAAATAGTTATATAATTAAATCTTCTAATAACAAAAATACTTTAATTTTTTATAATAAAGCTGATAAATCAAAAATTACAAAATTTAAAAGAAAAGGAATTCAGCTAATTAAATCTAAAATTGATAGAAATAACAGATTTGACATTAAATTAATTTTGAAAAAATTACATAATCATGGATGCAGAAATTTGTTAATTGAAGGAGGCGATAAATTAACAAATTCACTGATAAAGAATAAAATTTTTAATAAATTTTATTTGTACAAAAGTCCTAAAAACCTATCTAAAAACTTCGAATATTTGAAATTCAGTAGTCAAAATATATTAAATCAAAAATATAAAACAAAAATTAATCTAAATCTCAATTTACGAAAAGACCGAATAACACTATATAGTTAGATAAAATGTTTAATGGAATAATTTATAACCAGGGTATTATAACTAAAATTATTAAAAGACCCAAAGGTCTTAACATTTTTGTTAAAAGTAATATTAAAGTATCCAATAAAGACATGGGTTTGTCTGTTGCCTGTGATGGTGTCTGTCTAACTTTAATTTCATATAAATCCAAAATTATGGAATTTTATCTTTCGAAAGAAACGATAATTCGATCAAAATTCAAATTTTTAAAAATAAAAGATAAAATAAATTTAGAATTACCTTTAAAATATGGGACAAATATTTCAGGACATATTTGTCAAGGACATGTTGATACTGTTGGTAAAGTATTAAGTATTAAAAAAATAGATAAATCTTTCCTTTTTGACTTTGTTTTACCCAAAAAGGAAAGAAAACACTTAATAGAAAAAGCATCAATCTGTGTTAATGGTATTTCTCTTACAATTTCAAAAGTGACTAAAAAAGGTTTCCAAATTTGGATTATCCCTCACACCTACAAAGAAACGAATTTATCAACCTTAAAAAAATCTAGTTTAGTAAACATAGAGATAGATATCTTGTCTAAATACGTTAGGAACTATTTTAATGGAAAAAAATAACTTTACCTCAATAGAGTCAATTATAAGCGTAGCCAAAAAAGGCGGTATGTTTATTTTAGTAGACGATGAAAAAAGAGAAAATGAAGGAGATTTAGTTATTTCAACATCAGACTCAAATGCAAAGAACATTAACTTCATGGCAAAATACGGGAGAGGTTTAATTTGTTTGGCACTTGATTCACTTCAAGCAAAAAGATTAAATTTATCTTTAATGTCTCCAGTAAATCAATCAAGAAACAAGACGGCTTTTACAATTTCTATTGAAGCAAAAAAAGGTATAACAACAGGTATATCTGCAAAAGATAGAGCTAAAACAATCAAAATTGCTTCAAAAAAAAATGTAAATAAAAATGAGATTGTTTCACCTGGTCACGTGTTTCCAATTATAGCTAAAGATGGAGGGGTGCTTGTTAGAGCAGGGCACACCGAAGCTTCAGTTGATATATCTAAATTAGCAAAAAAAAATAACTCTGCTGTAATTTGTGAAATTATGAATGAGGATGGAACAATGGCTAAAGGTCAGGATTTATTCAATTTTGCAAAAAAACATAAATTAAAAATAGGAAAGATAGAAGATCTGATCGCATATAGACTAAAAAAAGAAAAACTTATTAAACTTAAAAAGCAAAGCAAGATTGATGTAAAAAATCAAAAATACAATATTAGAATTTATGAGAATCTTTTAGATGGTTCAGAGCACTTCGCATTAATAAAAGGTAAAATAAAAAAAAGTATTACTCCAAGAGTAAGAGTAATTTCATCTAATGTCGTTCAAAACTATCTAATAAATCAATCACTACCAAATTCATTTAACAAGACTTTAAATTATTTTAAAAAATATCAAAATTGTGTTTTAGTTTTTATCAAAGACTCAAACTTAAAATCAGTAACTCAGACTTTAAAAGATTATAAAAATAAAGACTTTTATAAAAAAGGAAATGACAAGTTAATACGAAATTATGGTATTGGAGCTCAAATTATTAAAGACTTAAAAATTAAAAACATGATATTAATCACCAAATCACCAAAAAAGGTTATTGGTCTTGAGGGTTATGGTATAAAAATTACAAAACAGGAATTAATTTGATGAAAAAAAAATATTTAATTGTTGTAGCAGATTATTACAAAGATATTGCTGATGGCTTAATAACCAGTGCTTTAAAAATAATTCCAAAAAAAAATATAATAAAAATTATTAAAGTACCTGGTGCTTTTGAAATTCCAGTTACAATCTCAAAAAATTTAAAAAAATATGATGGTTTTTTAGCTTTAGGATGTGTAATTAAAGGTCAAACACCACACTTTGATTTTATTTCTCAAGCTTCAACAGATGCTATAATGAAATTATCTATAGATAGTAAAAAACCTATTGGAAATGGAATAATTACTTGTCTAAATATGGGTCAAGCAAGAGCAAGAAAAAAAAAGGGTGCTGAAGCTGCAGAAGCTGTGATTTCAGTTTTGTCTCAAAAATGAGAACTCATTATAATCCAAAAAATAACCCTCGTGTTATAATTATTCAAAAATTATATGGGAAATTTTATAATGAAGATGATGATTTAGATTTTCCAAAACATAGATTTAAAAAATTCATCAAGGATATTGTTTTAGGAACAATAGAAAGAAATGATCTTATTTTAGATGAATTAAATAATAAATTAGGTGATGAATTTGTATTTGAAAAATTAGACAAAGTTTTTCAAACAATTTTAAAAGCAGCAACCTATGAATTTATGTATAAGCCAAATTTATCTATTAATATAATTATTAAAGAATATTTAAATTCATCTAATTTTTTTCTTGAAGATTCACAAACAAAGTATCTTAATGCTTTATTAGACAACGTTGGAAAAAAATTAAGATCTAACAATGCATGAATTTGATCTAATAAATAATTATTTTTTTAAAATAGCTAAAAAAAATAAATCTGCTCTTAACCTAAACGATGATGTTTTTTTTGATAAAAAAAGAGGTGTTGTTATATCTGTTGATACATACAATATTGGTACGCATTTTTATGATTTTAAATCTCCAGATTTAGTAATAAAAAAAATATTAAGGTCATCAATTTCTGATTTAATTTGTAAAGGTGTTTTACCAAAGTTTTATTTTATTTCTGGTTCTGGTAATAAAAAAACATTTACAAAAATTAATTTATATAAAATTTCAAAGTCACTTAAATCAGAACAAAATAAATTTAATATAGATTTATGTGGAGGGGACACAACCTTTTCAAGTAAACTAAGTTTTACAATCACGTCATTGGGATATTCAGATAAAATAATTTATCGCAATAAAGCTAAATCAAATGATGACATTTATGTGACTGGAAATTTGGGAGATAGTTATTTAGGGCTTAAAGTATTAACTAATAAAGTTAAATTTAAAAATAAAGACAAATTATTCTTTGTAGATAAATATTACAAACCAGAGTTACCTTTAAATTTAACAAAATATTTATTAAAATTTGCAAATAGCTCTATTGATGTTTCAGATGGATTAATTGATGATTTAGCAAAAATGATTAATAGACAAAGTTTATCATTTCACTTATTTGAAAATAAAATACCTGTTTCCAATAAATTGAGTAATTTAATTAAAAAACAAAGATTGAATAAAATTAATTTAATTTCTAATGGAGATGATTATCAGGTATTATTTACTGCAGATATTAATAAAGCTAGAATCATTCAAAAAGCTTCTAAAACAACTGGAATTAAAATAACTAAAATTGGTAAAATTATATCTGGTAAAGATAGATCTTTGATATTCGATGAAAAAGGTAAGCAAATACGAGCTAAATCCAAAGGTTATATTCATCGGTTTTAGAAGTTAATCGTTGTCTTTTCTATCTTTTTTTGTATTGTGCGGGCTTAAAAATTTAACAACCAACAACTTAAGGTTAATATGAGCGGAACAGTCGAAACAATACTACTATACACAATTGGAGCAGGTTTATTATCTATCGTTTATGGATTCTTAACTGGTAAAAACATTCTTAATTCAAGTGCAGGAAATGCAAAAATGCAAGATATTGCATCCGCAATTCAAATTGGAGCAAAAGCATATTTAGCAAGACAATACAAAACTATTGCTATTGTTGGCGCTGTAGTTTTAGTAATTGTAAGTATTGCATTTAGTCCACTAGTAGGTCTTGGTTATTTAATAGGTGCTGCTTTATCAGGTATTGCGGGGTATGTTGGAATGTTAGTTTCTGTAGAAGCCAATGTTAGAACAGCTGAAGCATCTAGAAAAGGCTTAGCTCAAGGTCTATCCGTTGCATTTAAATCTGGTGCTGTAACTGGAATGTTGGTTGCTGGTTTGGCACTATTATCTATAGCTGTTTATTATTATATATTATTGAAATCTAATGTTGATGAAAGAGAAATTGTAAATGCTTTAGTTGCATTAGGTTTTGGTGCTTCCCTAATTTCTATCTTTGCAAGATTAGGTGGTGGAATTTTTACAAAAGGTGCAGATGTTGGTGCAGATTTAGTTGGAAAAGTTGAGGCTGGAATTCCAGAAGATGATCCTAGAAACCCTGCTGTAATTGCAGATAACGTTGGTGATAACGTAGGAGATTGTGCTGGTATGGCTGCTGATTTGTTTGAAACTTATGCAGTTACAATTGTTGCAACAATGGTTTTATCATCAATTTTCTTTGTTGGTGATCTAAATATGATGATTTATCCTTTATCAATCGGTGCTGCATGTTTGTTAACATCTATTATTGGAACATTTTTTGTTAAACTTGGAAAAAGTAATAACGTTATGAATGCTTTGTATAAAGGATTTGTTGTCTCTGCAGTAGCATCTTTAGTAATATTATGGCCTGTTACGGATCATGTAATTGGTTTTACAAATGAATTCACAGTAAATGATAAGACGTTTAATGGAATGGATCTATATTATTGTGGTGTGATAGGATTAGTTATTACTGGTTTATTAATCTGGATTACTGAATACTATACAGGAACAAGTTATAGACCTGTTAAATCTGTTGCGTTATCATCAACAACTGGTCATGGTACTAATGTTATTCAAGGTCTAGCTGTTTCTATGGAAGCAACTGCAATACCAGCATTAATAATTGTTGCTGGAATTCTTATTACAAATTCTATAGCTGGACTTTTTGGTATTGCTATTGCAGTAACTACTATGCTTGCATTAGCGGGCATGGTTGTTGCTTTAGATGCATATGGACCAGTTACTGACAATGCTGGTGGTATTGCTGAAATGTCTAATCTTGATAAGAAAGTTAGAAAAACAACAGATGCTTTAGATGCTGTAGGAAACACAACTAAGGCTGTTACAAAAGGTTATGCAATTGGTTCAGCTGGTTTGGGTGCTTTAGTTTTATTTGCTGCTTACACAGAAGACATCAAACATTTTTCAAAAGAAGCAGGATCTGCATTAGAAGGTATCGTGGTAACTTTTGATTTATCTAACCCTTATGTAGTAGTTGGTTTATTAATTGGTGGTATGTTGCCTTATCTTTTTGGTTCAATGGGAATGCAAGCTGTTGGAAGAGCTGGTGGTGCAGTTGTAGTTGAAGTAAGAAGACAATTTAAAAAATTCCCTGGTATTATGAAAAGAAAACAAAAACCTGATTACGCTAAATTAGTAGATTTACTTACTGTAGCCGCAATCAAGGAAATGATTATACCATCACTATTACCAGTTTTATCTCCTGTAGTTTTATATTTTATAATTCTATCAATTGGTGGACAAGTTGCTGCTTTAGCTGCAGTGGGTGCAATGTTACTTGGTGTTATAATCACCGGTTTGTTTGTTGCGGTATCAATGACTGCAGGTGGAGGTGCTTGGGATAATGCAAAAAAATATATTGAAGATGGTAATCATGGAGGCAAAGGCTCTGAAGCCCATAAAGCCGCTGTTACAGGCGATACAGTTGGAGACCCTTACAAAGATACTGCTGGACCTGCTGTAAATCCAATGATTAAAATTACAAATATTGTAGCTTTATTATTACTAGCAGTTATCGCTGGTTAATTTCTTTACGTTTTTTGGCCCTCTGTCCAAGGGGGTCATTAATCTTTTGTCTCATACTAGACATAAAATCATATATAAATGAGTTTCTTTGGAAGCCAGCTTCAGTTGTAGCTTCTACAAGTTTAATATTTTCCATGTCATCTTTGTTATAAAAATTTTTTTTTCTAAGTATTCCATAATCATCAATTTCTAAAACTAAAACATCATTTTTTGAAATTTTCATTTTACCTAAATTGGATAATTTTGACTGTGTTTGCTTTCTTTCTATATAAATCCATACATTATTATCAAATTTACTTGTGGTTGATGGTATTCCCAAAATTTTTTTTATATCATTTTTATTACTCTCATTGATCTTTAAAGATACTTGTTTTTTTTCTAAAAAGGGCACGCCATGATGTTTTACCACAGGTTTCAAGGTGCAATTTGAAAGTATAAAAGATATCAAAATTATATATAATATTTTTAACATGAGTAAAAACTATATACATATTTATAACAATTTAATTAATTACACTAGAAATAAAGATTTATATAAAAGCTTGAATAGAGAAGACAATTTTTCTGATCGTTTGACCCTTTTCTTACTTCATTTTTCATTTTTTCTAAAAAATTATAAAAACGAGGAAAACAAGAAAATTCTACAGGAAATTTATGACTATAATTTCAGGCAACTTGAATTGAGTATTAGAGAAATAGGTTATGGAGACCAGTCTATTAATAAAAAAATGAAAGATTATATTAATTTATTTCATTCTATGGTTTCTGAAATTCATTTCTGGGATGATTTATCAAAGTCAGATAAATTAAAAAAAATTTCCACTTTTTTAAGTGATTTTCAAAATAATGAGGAATTACTAGAATATTTTGATCTTTTTAACTCAAATTTGTCAAAAAAAACTTTGAATTCTTATTTAAAAAGTGTAAGTAACCCATAATTATGGCTGTACCAAAACGAAAACAAACCCCTTCCAGAACAGGGATGAGAAGAGCTCAAACAATGAAATTTTCAACTAAAAATATAGTTGAAGATAAAAAATCAGGTGAATACAGGCTATCTCATCATTTAGACCTTAAAACTGGCATGTATAAGGGAAGACAAGTTTTAGACCCAAAAGAATAGTATATAATAATCTATAATGTCAGATATGATTAAAATTGCAGTAGATGCAATGGGTGGTGATGGATCACCAAAGAAAATAATAGATGGTATTATTTTAAATCATTCTACTAATAAAAATAATTTTTTTAAAATTTTTGGGGACAAAAATAAAATAGATCCATTAATTAGAGGAAAAATGCCTGCAGAATTTTTTGAATTAATTCATACAGAAAAAAAAATTGAAAGCACTGACAGTCCTCTAGAGGGTGCAAAAAGAGGGAAAGATACTAGTATGTGGCTTGCCATTCAAAGTGTTAAAGATAAAGAAGCAGATATAGTTATATCAGCAGGCAACACAGGTGCATTGTTAGTTGTATCGAAATTGAATTTAAAAATGATAGAAAATATAGACAAACCAGCTTTATCTGCTCTATGGCCAAATAAAAAGGGTATGAGTGTTGTATTGGATTTAGGTGCCAACATTGAATGTAGTTCTAAAAATTTATCAGACTTTTCAATTATGGGAGCTTCTTTATATACTTCACTTTATCCGAATGACAAACCAAATGTAGCATTATTAAATATTGGTTCAGAAGAGTTAAAAGGAAATGAGACTATCAAAGAAACTTATCAATTATTAAATGAAAAAAATTCAGATAATTATAACTTTGCTGGTTACATTGAGGGAAATCATCTTATGGATGGAGAGGTTAATGTAATAGTTTCAGACGGTTTTACAGGAAATGTTGCATTAAAAACGGCAGAGGGTACTGCGAATTTTATAACCAGTGAATTAAAAAAAGCGATGACAGGTACATTAATAGGTAAAATTTCATCTATATTAAATATATCAAACCTAACGAAATTTAAGAAAAGACTAGATCCAAGATTATATAATGGAGCAATTTTTATTGGTTTAGATTCTCCAGTTGTTAAAAGTCATGGAGGAACTGACTATATTGGCTTTTCAAATTCCCTAGATGTTTGTCATAGAATTGTAAAAGGCAATTTGATAGAAAAGATTAAGCAAAATATTCAATATGAGAATTAATTTAACTAAAAAAGACTTAGTTAATTTGGTTTATATGCAGCTTGGTTTTTCAAAACAAATATCAGAAAATTTAATTGAGGATTTTTTAGTAACTATAGTTACTAACATCAAAAATGAAAAAAAATTAAAATTATCTAAATTTGGAACTTTTTCTATTAGACAAAAAAAATCTAGGATTGGTAGAAACCCAAAAACTAAAGAAACAAAAGTAATTTCAAGCAGAGATGTCGTGTTGTTTAAGCCATCAAAAGAATTTAAAGAATTTATTAATTTAAAGGATAATGGATAAATCAAATAGCGCTTACAAAACTATTGGTGAAGTAGCTAGAATATTAAATCTTAAATCAAATGATAAAGGAGCTTTACCGACACACGTCATTAGATTTTGGGAAACTCAATTTAAGCAAATTAAACCAAAGATATTAAATTCAAACAGAAGGTATTATGACGAAAAAACAATAAATCTTCTTAAAAAAGTTAAATTTTTACTTAAAGATCAAGGTATGACAATAAATGGTGTAAAAAAAATATTAAATAATGAAGATTCTTTAAAGCTTGACGAAATTGCAGATAAATCTATAAGAACTGAAAATTTAAGAAATAAGTTAATAAAAATTTCAAATAAATTAAAAGAATTAAAAAATGGCAAAAAAAACACACGTTAAAGTAAGAATGGTTCCTGAAGCAAAACCAGATAGTCCTTATTTCTATTATGTAAAAAAACCAGCTGGTGGAGAGAAGGCTAAAGTTAAACTTTCAGCAAAAAAATACAATCCAGATACTAGAAAACATGAAATGTTTGTGGAAAAAAAGCTTCCACCACATAGTAAATAATTATTTTTTTTTGAAATTTCTTTTTTCGAAATCGATATAAGACAAAATCATATTTTTCCATATACGATTGGTGATTTTAGGATCAATCTTTAGTTTCTTAGATTTTGAGTGAATTTTTTTAAGTATAAAATTGATACGCTTTTTATCTACTATTTCTTTTTTAAATTCTTTAAGCTTTAAAACTTCTTTTACAAGATTTGTTCTATATTTAATTAAAGATAATAACTTATTATCTAATTTATCTAATTTAGATCTTATTATTTCTAATTTTTTTTTGTTTTTAGGCGACATTTAATTTATTGGTTTAATTAATAATTATTATATTTATTTAATCATGTACAGTCAGAATTATTATTTAAATTCCCAATTAAAAATATGGATGGTTACTTTATTGGTGATGATCGTGCTTATTATTTTAGTGGGAGGCCTAACTAGATTAACAGACTCTGGACTATCTATTACTAGTTGGGAACTTTTTATTGGCTCATTACCCCCTTTAACAAATGATAAATGGATAGAATATTTTGATCTCTATAAAACAATACCTGAATTTAAAGAGCAAAATTTTAATATGACTTTAAATGAATTTAAAATTATTTTTTGGTGGGAATGGGCGCATCGTCAATTGGGGAGATTGATTGGTTTAACTGCTCTTTTTCCAATGATCTATTTTACAATTAAAAATGGTTTTTGGATTTTAAAAGAATATTCAATTATTTTTTTCTTGGTGTGTTTTCAAGGATTTATTGGATGGTACATGGTATCAAGTGGCTTAATTGATAGAATTGATGTTAGTCATTATAGATTATCACTACACTTAGTTACAGCTTTTATCATTTTGTCTATAGTTTTTTGGAAATATTTAAATCTTACTGATATAAAAATTAATCATATTAATATTAAATTAAACTCAATTAAATTTTTTCTTATATTATTATTTTTACAATTAATAATTGGTGCATTTGTGTCCGGGATGGATGCGGGAAAAATTTATAATACTTGGCCTTTAATGGGCTCATCATATTTCCCGGATGACAGTGTAATCATTGATTTATTTAATCTCAAAGTATTTGATGATCAATCACTTGTTCAATTTATTCATAGAAATTTAGCATATTTAATTGTCATAATATATTTTTACATGCTTTATTTTGTTTTAAAGAATGGGAATATAAATTTAAGAATTTCAATCTTCATTATAGGGATTTCTTTATTGTTTCAAATTGTTTTGGGAGTTCTTACAATTTTATCTGGAGTAAAAATGATTTATGCATCTCTACACCAGATAAATTCTGTTTTAATAATACTTTCAACTTTGTATTTTCTTTATATTACAAAATATAAAGAGAATGTTTATTAGTTTCTATTCGTAGACATATAAACCCAAACTAACTAGCAGCTTTTAAATTACCTTTAGAGGATTTGTCTAAAGCTTGATCTAAATCATCAATAATATCATCTATGTGTTCTAGACCTATACAAAGCCTAACATAACCTGGTGTTACACCGGCAGCTATTAGCTCATCTTCCGTTAATTGGCTATGTGTAGTAGTAGCAGGATGAATAGCTAGACTTCTCGCATCACCAATATTAGCAACATGGTAAAACATTTTTAAAGATTCAATAAATCTTTTTCCAGCATCGATACCTCCGGCTAATTCAATACCAACTAATGCACCATTTCCATTTTTTAGATATTTTGTTGCACGGCTTGAAATTTCTTTCTCATGTTCAGTAGCATAAATTACCCTATTAATGGCTTTATGTTTTTTTAAGTAATCAACCACTTTAGCTGCATTTTCACAATGTTGTTTCATTCTTAAAGCTACAGTCTCTAAACCTTGAATAACACCAAATGCATTATCAGGTGATAGGGCAGAACCAAGATCTCTAAGCAACGTAACTCTCGCTCTAACTGCAAAAGATACATTCGCTCCTGTTAATTCCGGTACTGCTTTACCCCAAACAACTCCTCCATAACTAGCATCAGGTTCGTTAAACAATGGTTGCCTCTTAGCATCTGCAGTCCAGTCAAAATTACCACCATCAACTAGAGCGCCACCAACAACTGTTCCATGTCCTGCTATATACTTTGTAAGTGAATAAACAACTACTGCAGCACCATGTTCAATTGGTTTACAAATAACTGGTGCAGCTGTGTTATCCATTATTAATGGTATATTATGTTTTCTTCCAATATTAGAAACTTCCTTGATTGGAAAAACCCTTAAATATGGATTTGGTAATGTTTCACCATAAAAAGCTCTTGTTTTGTCATCAATAGCTTTCTCGAAATTTTTAGGATCTGAAGGGTCAGCATACCTAACTTCAATTCCAAGTTTACTCAAAGTATGTGTAAACAAGGATACAGTTCCACCGTATAAATCGGTTGAACTAACTATGTTATCACCAGCTTGTGCAACATTTAAGATTGCAAAAGTAGATGCCGTTTGTCCTGATGAAACTGTAAGACTTGCTAGACCTCCTTCAAGTGCTGACAATCTCTTTTCTAGAACATCATTAGTAGGATTCATGATTCGAGTGTAAATATTTCCAAACTCTTTTAGAGCAAAGAGATTTGCTGCGTGCTCTGTGCTATTAAATTGATATGATGTCGTTCTATATATTGGTACAGCTACAGAATTTGTTGCTGGGTCGCTTCTATAGTCACCACCGTGTATAGCTATAGTTTCTGGATTATTTCTTTTTGTACTCATTTTTACTCCTTTTTTAGTGCTTTAACTTTATGTAAGGCGCACAATACAGTTCAAATGCCTACCAATTTGCAATGTTATGAAAAATTCCTTTTTAGCAGTTATAAGCCCGCAATAGGATCAAATCGGCAAGTAATTTCTAGCATATAAGCTAAATAATTCAAGGTAAATATAAAATTGACTTTGTAATTATTAATAGTATTAATCCTCGCACAATGACAAAATTCACTAAAAAAGACCAATTAGTTTCATCTTGGTATGAAATAGACGCAAAGAATGCAGTAGTTGGAAGATTAGCAACTGTAGTTTCAAATATCATAAGAGGTAAGAATAAAACTACATACACTCCTCATATGGATGATGGTGATTTTGTTGTTGTTAAAAATATTGAACAAGCAAAATTTACTGGAAAAAAATTTCAAGATAAAAAATATTACAGACACACTGGTCATCCAGGTGGAATTAAAGTTACAACACCTGAGAAACTTCATGAAAAAAAACCTGGAGAAACTTTAAAAATGGCTGTTAAAAGAATGTTACCAGGAGGAGTACTGGGTAGAAAACAATTAACAAAATTAAAAATATACGCAGGTAATAAGCATCCTCATTCTGCACAAAATCCGACTGTAATAGAGTTAGATAAATTAAATAGTAAAAATATAGCTAGAAACTAAGATGGAAAACACTCAATCAGCAACAAAATCTCCAAAATTAAAATTAGATTTTAAAGACAGTAAATACGCTACTGGTAGAAGAAAAACATCAATTGCAAAAGTTTGGTTAAAAAAAGGTTCTGGTAAAATTTATGTAAATGGTAAATTATTTAGTGATTATTTTGCTGACGAAACTCATAAAATGCAAATTACAAGACCTTTTGAAATTATTAATCAGGCTACTGATTACGATGTAAGATGCAGTGTAAAAGGAGGGGGACCTACTGGCCAAGCTGGGGCTATGGTTCATGGCATTTCAAAAGCTTTAGTATTATTTGATGAAAATCTAAAAGCCACCTTAAAAACAGAGAAACTTACCACCAGAGACTCAAGAGCAGTTGAAAGAAAAAAACCTGGTAGAAGAAAAGCTAGAAGAAGCTTCCAATTCTCTAAAAGATAATTTTTTTTTAATTTTTAACTGTTATAATAAAAAATGCCTAAGCTTAACGCATTAGTTGCTGGATCAACCGGATATATTGGTGTTCAATTAATTAAATTATTAATTAAACACAAATATATTAATATTAAATACCTTTGTGGAAACTCTTCTGTGGGTAAACACGTCAAATTTTACGATAAATCTTTATCTAAATATAAATTACCAAAAATTTTAAAATTTAATAAAAAATTATTAAAAGACGTTCATGTTATTTTTACAGCACTTCCAAATGGTGAAGCACAGGATATCTCCAAACATTTAAGCAAAAATCATACTTTAATAGATCTTGCTGCAGATTTTAGATTAGAAAAAGCTTCTGATTATTTAAAGTGGTATAAACAAAAACATCGAGCAACCAATTTAATAAAAAAAAGTATTTATTTACTTCCTGAAATTAATAGAAAAGAGATTAAAAAATATAATATTATTTCATGTCCAGGATGCTATCCAACATCAATACTGCTTCCTCTATTTCCTTTATTTAAGAAAAATTTAATTAAATTAAATAATATAATAATTGATTCAAAATCTGGATATTCAGGCGCTGGTAGAGGAGTTCACAAAAAGTATAAAGATAAAAATCTATATGAATCTTTAAGTGCATATGGAGTTGGTTATCATCGTCACAATTCTGAAATTGATCAAATGTTAAGAAAATTTACTAAGAAAAAATTTGAATTTAGTTTTACTCCTCACTTATCACCAATGTTCAGAGGTATTTTGAGTACTATATATGTTGATTTAGAAAACAATATTTCACAAGCTAAAGTATTAAAAACATTAACTAGTTTTTATCAAAA
>CACGHF010000004.1 GCA_902572775.1 uncultured Pelagibacteraceae bacterium | reverse complement strand
AGATTTTTGGAAATCACAAAATCAAATCAATACTTCGGTAAAGTTATCTTTAAATATTTCTATTGATAATTCTAATAATATAAAAATTAATAAATTTGAAAAAATTTTATCTGATATGGATTTGATATATAATTTTTCAATTTATAAGTTCGATAATCGAAATAATTTTTATAAAGTTATTTTTAATGGAACACCTGATAAGTTTTTAGAAGTTATGAGTGATCAAAATTACGATTTTCAAATTAAAAATAAAATTTGGGTTTTAAATGACAAATCTTAATCAGCTAATACTTAAATTTGATTATGATCAAAATTTTAAAGATCAAGATTTTTATGTTTCAAACAGCAACGAACACTCTTTTAGCCTTTTAAATAGTTGGCCAAAATGGGATAAAAATTTTATAAATCTAATAGGTGAAAAGTTTTCAGGAAAAAGTCATTTAATAAATATATTTTTAGAAAAGCACAGAGGAATCAAAATTAATGCAGAAGATATTAATAATGACTTTCTTCAACAAATTAAAATATATGAAAATATTATTGTTGAGGATTTAACTGAAAAAATAAATGAAAACTTATTATTTACACTTATAAATATAATAGATCAGGATAACAAGTACTTAATAGTAACCTCAAAAATACCAATAGTTGACTTTAATTTTAAATTAAATGATCTTAATTCAAGATCTAATAATTTTATTTTATCTCAAATTGAAAAACCTGGTGACGATTTAATTTATGCACTAATATTAAAAAATCTTT
The DNA here is from genome assembly GCA_902572775.1 of uncultured Pelagibacteraceae bacterium. Classification (GTDB taxonomy): domain Bacteria; phylum Pseudomonadota; class Alphaproteobacteria; order Pelagibacterales; family Pelagibacteraceae; genus Pelagibacter. The sequence continues at coordinate 46,944 of CACGHF010000004.1, read as the reverse complement.
CTGATCGTCAAATATCAATAGACCAAAAACTTATTGAATTTATAATTAAGAGAATTGATAGAACTTATGGCAAAATTTCCGATTTCATATATAAAATCGACGAAATTAGTTTAAAAAGAAAGAAATCAATCGATTTTAAAATTATAAAAGAAGCATTAGAGGTTTAATTGAATAAATACAGAACACACAAGTGTAATGAATTAAGAAAAGAGGATATAGATAAAAAAATTTCTCTTTCAGGTTGGATAAATAAAAAAAGAGACCATGGGAATTTATTATTTATTGATTTGAGAGATAATTATGGAATTACCCAATGTATAATTGATAAAGATAATAAATATTTTTCTAATTTAGAAAAAATGCAATTAGAAACAGTAATTAAAGTTGAGGGGAAAGTTGTTAACAGATCTAAAGAAACAATTAATTCTGAAATTGATACTGGTGAAATTGAGGTTGTTATTGAGCAGCATGAAGTTCTAGGCACTTGTAAAGAACTCCCAATGCCAATCTTTAGTGATCAAGAATATGCAGAAGAAATAAGATTGAAATATAGATTCTTAGATTTAAGAAGAAAAAAAATTCATGAAAATATTATTTTAAGATCTAAGGTTATTTCATACATCCGAAATGAAATGACTAAATTAGGTTTTTTAGAATTTCAAACACCAATTTTAACCTCATCTAGCCCAGAGGGTGCTAGAGATTTTTTAGTACCTAGTCGTTTAAATCCAGGAAAATTTTATGCATTACCTCAAGCTCCTCAACAATTTAAACAATTAATAATGGTCTCAGGTTTTGACAGATATTTTCAAATTGCACCTTGTTTTAGAGATGAAGATGCGAGAGCGGACAGAAGTCCTGGAGAATTTTATCAATTAGATTTAGAAATGTCATTTGTTGAACAGGAAGATGTATTTAATGTAGTTGAGAAATTAATGGTTAATACATTTAAAAATTTTTCAACTAAAAAACTGATGTTTGATAAATTTCCAAAAATTTCATACAAGGAAGCAATGCTTAAATATGGTACTGATAAACCAGATTTAAGAAACCCACTTATTGTAAATGATATAACTGAAATTTTTACAAGAGAAGATGTTTCATTTGAAATATTTAAAAAATTAGTAAAATCTGGATCTAAAGTAAGATGTATTGTTACAAAAAATACAAAAGATAAACCCAGAAGTTTTTTTGATAATATTGATAAATGGGCTAAAGAAGAGGGTGCTTCTGGTTTAGCTTATTTTACTTTTGAAAAAGATAAAGATATTTCAGCAAAAGGTCCTATAGGAAAATTCTTTTCTCAAGATGCATTGGTTGAAATCATGAAAAAAACAAACTGTGAAATAGGGGATAGTATTTTCATGGCTTGTGGAAAACAAGATGAATTAGAAAAAATTACTGCACTAGCAAGAGATAAAATTGCAAAAGATCTTGATTTAATTGATGCAAATATTTTTGCATTTTGTTGGATTGTAGATTACCCAATGTTCGAAAAAGATGAATCAACAAACAAGATTGAATTTAGTCATAATCCATTTTCAATGCCTCAAGGTAATTTAAGTGAAAAAGATTTTGAAAACCCATTAGATATACTTGCTTATCAATACGACATAGTTTGTAATGGTATAGAATTATCTTCAGGAGCAATTAGAAATCATAAACCAGAACTTATGTATAAACTTTTCTCTATTGCAGGATATGATAAAAATCAAGTAGATGAAAAATTTAGTGGTATGATTAATGCACTTAGTTATGGCGCACCTCCACATGGAGGAATAGCACCTGGTATTGATAGAATCGTGATGTTATTAGCTAATGAGAAAAATATTAGGGAAGTTACTATGTTTCCGATGAACCAAAACGCGCAAGATTTGATGATGAATGCACCATCTGAGGTAAATCCAGATCAATTGAAAGAATTAAATTTAGCTTTAAAAACAAAAAAATAACTTATTTTTTACCTTTTAAATTTATTTTTACATCTGAAAGATCAACTAGATTTTTTTTATAATTATTTCTAACGAAACCTTTACTGGTAATGTCTTTTACAATTTTTAATAATTGATTTTGATCCTCAGAGCTTTGATCTTCTGCATTGATTGAATCATTTCCTCCAATAGCTGGAGTATGGGCCAGATCTTCTCTATTTTGATATGAAATAGCTAATTCTCTGAAAATATAATCCAAAATTGATGTAGCACTTAAAATTCTATCATTACCGTGGACTTTGCCAGACGGTTCAAATTTTGTACCAACAAATGCACTTATAAACTCATCTAACGGAACACCATATTGAAGGCCTAGAGATACAGCAATTGCAAAATTATTCATTAAAGCTTTAACAAGCTCACCTTCTTTACTGGTATCAATAAATATTTCTCCAATTTTTCCGTCTTCATATTCTCCTGTATGCAGGTAAACTTTGTGGTCACCAATAGTAGCTTTTTGAATATATCCTTTTCTTCTGTCAGGCATGCTAAATCTTTTGCCTGACTTTTCGTTAGCTGTGTTTATACTTGTTATTATACTTTCTTTATTTATTGGGTTTTTTTTATCCGTTTCAGCAACTACTTCTACTTTTTTGTTTTCAAGGACTTTATTGTTTTTAGGATCTAGACTTTTTGTTTTTCTGTTATCAAGCTTTACGTCTAAAACCTCAAATTTACCATCATCTCTTTTTTCTAAATTTTTTAACTCTGCCTCATTAATATCGTCTAAATAATGATTTACTTTAAAGGTACAGGTATAATAAGTTTCAACTAAATACTTTGCCATTTAACCTCAATTTAAATTTTAATTTGAATAATGAATCAATTAATTTATATACATATTCATATTTTAGTCTAATTTAAATTTTACAATTTTTAATTGAATAAATAAAAAAATATTATGTTGACACTCCTAAGAAAAATTTTCACATGGTGGAATCAAGATACTTTTGGAACAAGATTAAAAACTATTTTTTTTGGAAAACTAGTTGGCACTGATGAGTTAGGTAATAAATACTATGAGAGTAAAAAAGGAAAAAGATGGGTTATTTATTCAAACACAATTGACGCATCAAAAATTCCTGTTGAATGGTATTCTTGGATACATTTTACACCAAATAAAATTGAGAAAAAACATACCTTAGAAAAATATGAATGGCAAAAACCACATCAAGAAAATTTAACTGGCACTGACGCAGCATATTATCCAAATAAAAATAAAGATGGTATTAAAAAGAAATACTCAAGTTGGAAAGAATAATTTTAAATTAATTTATTTAGTTTTTTTATTTTATTTTTGTTTAGTTTTAAACTCAAATGCAAAAAGTAATTTAGAGGGAGCTTTTACTGATATAAAAATTTTGGATAAAATAAGTTCTAAAAATACCTTACTTAAACTTAAAAACGGAGAATTAATTAAATTTAAAGATTTATCAATTAAAAGTCTAAAATGTAAAAATTCAGAATTTGATGATAATCCAGAAATAATTGCCTATATACAAGTTCGAGATTTGACTAATAAAAATAATAATGAAGTTTTTGTTTTTAATGGTTGGATGTTTTCATCAAGTCCATCAATAGCACCTTTTGATCATCCTGTTTATGATGTTTGGCTTGTAAACTGTTATTAAACAATTGAATCTTTATCTAGCCAACTAACGTTAAAATCAGAAGTAATAAATTTTTTGTGGTTAAGTAATTTTTTATGTAGAGGTATTGTTGTAGTTATTCCCTCAATAACAAATTCATCTAAAGACCTATTCATTCTTTGAATTGCCTCTGTTCGGTTTCTTCCATGACAAATTAATTTACAAACCATACTGTCGTAATAAGGTGTAACCTTATATCCCTGAAATATTGCACCATCTACTCTGGTTCTAAAACCTGATGGTTGATGACACATAGTAATAACCCCAGGCGAAGGCTGAAAGTTTTTACTCGCATCTTCAGCATTTATTCTACATTCAATTGCATGTCCTCTGGGATTTATATCACTTTGTTTCAAAGCTGTTTCTCCTGAAAAAGCAATCCAAATTTGCTCTTTAATAATATCAACGCCAGTAACCATCTCAGTTACAGGATGTTCAACTTGAACTCTTGTATTCATTTCAAGGAAATAAAATTTTCCATCTTCATATATAAACTCAACAGTACCAGCTCCCATATAACCTATTTTAGCTACCATTTTTACTGTTCTTTCAAATAAATCTTTTCTTATTTCATCATTTAAAACTGGACTTGGTGTTTCCTCTATTAATTTTTGATGTCTTCTTTGAACTGAACAATCTCTTTCATGAAGGTGAACAACTCTATTTTTTCCAGCTAAAATTTGAACCTCAATATGTCTTGGATTTTGAAAAAATTTTTCAATATAGACTTCATCATTACCAAAGTATTTTTGTGCTTCAGATTTAGCTGTTGAAAACAACGATTCAAATTCTTCTTCCTTATAAACTATTTTCATACCTTTGCCTCCTCCTCCACCTGAGGCTTTAATTAAAACAGGAAAACCAATTTTTTTACAAAGTTCTTTTGCTCCAGAAATATCTTTAACACCTCCTTCAGACCCCTCAATAACGGGCAATCCATTTTCTTTAGCTATTTTTTTTGCTTGGATTTTATCACCCATCATTTCAATATGTTTTGATGAGGCCCCAATAAAATTAATTTTGTTCTCTTCTAAAATTCTTGCAAAATTTGCATTTTCAGAAAGAAAACCATAGCCAGGATGAACAGCATCAGCATTTGTAAGTTCTATTGCTGACATTAATGCTGGAATATTTAAGTAACTATTTGCTGGTTGATGAGAACCAATACATACACTTTCATCAGCCATTCTAACATGCATGCTTTCTCTATCTACATCGGAATGAACAGCGACAGTAGGAATTCCCCATTCTTTACATGCTCTAATAATTCTAACTGCAATTTCCCCACGGTTTGCAATTAAAATTTTTTTAAACATTATTTATTCTAGGATAATAATAGTTTGACCAAATTCTACTGGTTGACCATCTTCAACACAAATTTCTTTTACCACACCATCTGCTGTAGAAGGAACATGATTCATTGTTTTCATTGCCTCAACAATCATTATTGTATCACCTTTTTTAATTTTTTTTCCAACCTCAACAAACTTTTTAGCACCGGGTTCTGGAGCATGATATGCTGTTCCAATTATAGGCGAAGTAATTTCAGTTCCTGATTTAGTATTTTGAGTTTGATTAGGTGCTGAACTTGTTACAGGTGATGAGGAAGAAATAACTTGTGGTTGATTGCTAATTGAAACATTGTTTTTTGATACTTTAATTTTTGTATCCTTTTCAGTTATCTCAATTTCAGTAAGATTAAATTCTTTTAAATAATCACTTAGTTCTTGAATTATTTTTTTATCTATTTTCATTATGCAAAGTCTTTTGTAATGAAATTATGGCCAAAATATATCCTTCAGCACCTAATCCAAAAATTCCTCCACTTACTACACCACTTATAAGTGATTTATGTCTAAATTCCTCTCTTTTATAAATATTAGATAAATGTAGCTCGATGATTGGTTTTTTGAATAAATCTAGAGCGTCTCTTATGGCCACAGAGGTATGTGTAAATGCAGCAGCATTTATAATCATACCATCAAATTTTTTCCTAGCATCTTGAATTATATTAACAATTTCTCCTTCAATATTAGATTGAGCAAATTCAATATCAAGACCAATTTCTTGTCCTTTTTTAGAACAATTTTCTTTAAGTTGGTCAAACGTGGTTGATCCATATTGTGATTGTTCTCTTTCTCCTAATAGATTAAGATTTGGACCATTAATAATAATTATTTTATTATTCATTCAGCACTTATATACGATGAAAAAAATAAAAAAAATAAAAATTAAAATAAATGGTAAAATCAAATCTATAAATCAAGATTCTAACCTTTCTGTAGTGTTAAAAAATATAAAAATTCCATTAAATAAAGTAGCTATTGAGCTTAATAAAGAAATAATAGATAAAAAAAAAATTAATAAAATAAAATTAAATAAAAATGATAAAATTGAAATAGTTCATTTTATTGGAGGTGGTTAATTTGAAAAAAGATAGTCTAATTATTGCCAATAAAAAATTTAATTCCAGATTAATCGTTGGAACTGGGAAATATAAAAATATGGCTGAGTGCGCAAGAGCAATTAAACTTTCAGGAGCAGAAATCGTAACAGTTGCCGTAAGAAGAGTTAATATTTCAGATAAAAATAAGCCCTTGCTTATGGATTATATTGATCCAAAAAAAATTACATATTTGCCCAATACTGCTGGATGTTTTAATTCAAAAGAGGCTTTGAGAACTTTGAGATTAGCAAGAGAAATAGGTGGTTGGAAGTTAGTTAAATTAGAAGTTTTAGGAGATAAAAAGAATTTATTTCCCGATATGATTGAAACTTTAAAATCTACAGAAGTTCTCGCTAAAGAAGGTTTCAAAGTTATGGTTTATTGCAATGATGATCCTTTAATGGCTAAGCGTTTAGAGAATTCAGGTGCTGACGCAATTATGCCTTTAGCTGCACCAATTGGATCAGGACTAGGCATACAAAACAAAATCAATATTCAAATAATTAGAAAACAAACCAAACTTCCATTAATCATTGATGCTGGTTTGGGTCAAGCTTCAGACGCAACAATTGCAATGGAATTAGGATGCGACGGAGTGCTTGTTAACACCGCTATAGCAAAAGCAAAAAATCCATTTGAAATGGCGCTTGCTTTTAAAAATGCTGTTATCGCTGGCAGACAATCCTATAAGTCTGGAAGAATAGATAAAATTTTAATGGGCAATCCATCCTCACCATCAAAAGGAATTATTTAGTCTTTTTATAATACCTTTTTTTTTTATATTTTTTTTTATTAATCTTTTTATTTTCTTTTTTTTCTAAAAATTTATCTTCTTTATTTTGTGTTTCTAAATTTTTTAATTTTTCATAATTTTCTATTAGCTCTATTGTTTTTTTTGATTTATTTTTTACGTCTATAATGTACTCAGGTATAATTAAAGAATTATCTCTAATAATATCTATTTTCATTTTATTTTTTTTCTCAAAATAAGTTAAGTCATTAACAAAATTTTCTTTAAGGAAATCTGAAATTTTTTCACAAACTTTTAATTCAACAAATTTAGCTTTGTTAATTATAGCTTTTAACTCAACAATTTTTAAAAGTTTTTGAGCAAAAGACTCGTCTGTTAATGTAACTTTCCATTTTATTGCGCTTTCCCTCAGTCTTTGTCTTGACATCTCCAGAAGACCAAAATTACTTATTCTTCCAATTTGAATTCTAGCTCTATCTGACCTGCATTTTTCTTTAAGTTTTCTTTCTACCAACCTCCTATTTCCATAACTTAGCATATCAATAAAATCTATAATAATTAAACCAGACAAATCTCTTATCTTTATTTGTCTTGCAATTTCTTCTGCAGCTTCAATATTCGTATCTAGTGCAGTGCTTTCAACATTTTTTCCTTTTATTGAACTTCCAGAATTTATATCGATAGAAACTAAAGCCTCTGTCGGGTTGATAACCAAATATCCTCCTGACTTTAGTTTAATTTCAGAGTCAAAAATTTGATTTAACTTTTGTTCGATATTTTCTTGAATAAATAGTGGAATTTTTCCTCTATATTTTTTTACTTTTCTGACATTTGATGGCATCATTGTTTTCATGAATGATTGAGCTTTTTTATAACCCTCGTTACCTTCTACAATTATATTTTGGGTATTTTCGTCAAACATATCTCTTAATGTTCTTTTTATTATTTCACTTTCTTGATGTATTAAAGAAGGAGCAATTGAGTTTATTGCATTTTCTTTTATTTGAATCCAAGAATTAATCAAAGTTTCTAAATCACTATTTATTTCATTTTTCGTTTTATTGCTTCCAGCAGTTCTGACAATTAATCCCATCTCTTTAGGTATTTCAATTTCATTTAAAATTGATCTTATTTTTTTTCTATCAGCAGGATTAAATATTTTTCTTGATATGCCTCCTCCTTTAGGAGTGTTTGGCATTAAAACTATATACTTACCAGCAATAGAAATGAAAGTGCTTAAAGCTGCACCTTTTTGACCTCTCTCATCTTTAATAACTTGTACAAGAATTACCTGATTAGGTTTAATTACCTCCTGAATTTTATATCTTTTAAATTTAAATTTATGCTCTTTCTTTTTTTCTTTTCCATCATCTAAATTTTCTTTTTCAGCATTATTTTCTTTATTTTTTGAATCCTCTTCTATTTGTTCTTCTGATATCTTTTCTATAGGATCATCAATTTCTAGTTTTCCTTCAGCAATATTTTCCTCTTCTTTAGCCTCAACTTCTCTTGAAAGTTCTTCTCTAGCTTTTTCCTCCTCTTCTTTAATTCTTTCTAAATCTGCTTTTGGTATCTGATAATAATCCGATTGAATGTCATTAAAAGACAAAAACCCATGCCTCTCTCTTCCAAAATCAACAAAGGCTGCTTGCAAAGAGGGTTCAATTCTACTTACTTTGCCTAAATAAATGTTATTTTTAATTAAGTTATTTTTTAAACCTTCGTACTCGTAATCTTCAATATTTTCACCTGATTTAAGAACAACTCTAGTTTCGTTAGGATGCGAAGCATCGATATATAAATTTTTTTCCATAATTTTGTGAATGTTAATTTCATTAATAATTTAGTTTTTAAAATTTTGTTTAATTTTCTTGCCATATCTTTAACAAATTCCAAGATATAATGAAATTAAAATGAATAAATTTTTTAGAAATATCTTTATTTTAATTACTTCTTTTATTCTATTATCAGCAATTTCGATAATAAGTGTTTTATGGACTTATTCTAATGATTTACCAGATTATAAATTTCTTAAAAGTTACAAACCTCCTGTTTCCAGTAAAGTTTACTCTGGTAATGGTGATTTGGTGGCAGATTTTTCACAGGAAAAAAGAGTATTTGTTCCATTTAATTCAATTCCAAAAAATGTAATTAATGCATTTTTATCTGCTGAAGATAAAAATTTTTTCAAACATCCAGGTGTTGATGCCAAAGGTGTTATTAGAGCTGTAATAAATAATATTTCAAATATTTTATCATCTAAAAGGTTAGAGGGAGCATCTACAATTACTCAACAGGTAGCAAAAAACTTTTTATTAACGAATGAAGTAAGTTTAAATAGAAAAATTAAGGAAGCAATTCTAGCCTTTAGAATAGAGAGAGCTTTATCTAAAGAAAGAATTTTAGAACTTTATCTAAACCAAATTTATCTCGGAAGTGGAGCATATGGAGTAGCTGCTGCAAGCTTAGAATATTTTGATAAATCTATTAAAGATTTAAATTACTCAGAAGCCGCTTTATTAGCAGCTTTGCCAAAAGCACCTAGTAGATATAATCCTTATAGAGATCCAGATATAGCAAAATTTAGAAGAAATTTAGTTTTAAAAAATTTGTTAGATAATAATTATTTAACCTCAGAATGGTATGAAAAACTTACAAAAGAAGAAATAATTTTAAAAAAAAATAAAAAAATTTATTTAGAAGATGCTCAATATTTTATTGAGGATGTGAGAAAGAGCGTAATTGAAACTTTGAGCTATGATAAAGTTTACAAACAAGGTTTTAATATCAATACTCCAATAGATTTAAATTTACAAACAATTGCAACAAAATCACTTAGAGATGGATTAATAGCATATGATAAAAGAAAGGGATGGAGAGGACCACTTACTAACAAGATTTATAATTCAGAGTGGAAAAAAGATTTAGAAAAGTATAAATTAGAAGATTTAATTAATTGGAAATTAGCAATAGTCAAAAAGATAAATAAATTTTCAGCAGAAATAGAAACAGAAGATAATATCAAAGGCGTTATTGAATATCAGAGTATTTCTTGGACAAAAAAAGAATTTAATAAATTATTAAAACTTGGTGATATTATTTATGTTAAAAATCTTAAAGAAAATATTTTTAACTTACAACAATTGCCAAAGGTGAATGGTGGAATTGTTGTGATGGATCCATTTACTGGAAGAGTTTTAGCACTAAGTGGTGGTTTTAGTTTTAAACAAAGTGAATTTAACAGAGCAACTCAAGCTAAAAGACAGCCTGGATCAGCTTTTAAACCATTTGTTTATGCATTAGCCTTAGAGAACAATTTTACACCAACATCATTAGTTCTAGACGCACCACTGGTTTTAGACCAAGGAGATGATTTAAAAATGTGGAAACCAGAAAATTATGGAAAAAAATTTTATGGGCCTTCGACTTTAAGAGTTGGTTTGGAAAAATCTAGAAATTTAATGACAGTAAGAATAGCCCAAAATCTTGGTGTGGAGAAAATAGTTGATTTTTCAAAAGCATTAAAAATTTATGATAATCCAGAGGAACTTTTATCTATATCTTTGGGATCTGCTGAAACAACTTTATTAAAACTTACATCTGCTTATTCAGTTTTTGTTAATGGAGGAAAACTTGTTGAACCAATATTGATAGATAGAATTCAGGACAGTGAGGGAAATACTATTTTTAATAATGATAAAAGAAAATGTATTAATTGTGATCAAATTTCTTATTTAACCAACGATTATCCAGAGATTAAAAATAACTATAAGCAAATTTTTTCTCCAGAAACAGCTTTTCAAATGACATCAATTTTAGAAGGAGTTATTCAAAGAGGTACAGCTAAAAAACTAAAAGACTTAAATTTAAATATCGCAGGAAAAACTGGAACAACAAATAAAAATACAGATACTTGGTTTGTAGGTTTTACCTCAAATGTACTAGTTGGTGTTTATGTTGGATCAGATAATCCAACTCCATTAGGAAAATATGAAACAGGGTCCAAAACGGCTTTGCCAATATTCAAAAATTTTATAAGTGATTCTATTAACAAAAATGATGCACGACCATTTAAGGCTGCTAAAGGTACGGTGATGATGGTTGTTGATCCTTTAACAGGTCAAAAAGCAAAATTTAACTCAAAGAATACTATTATTGAGGTTTTTAAAAAAGAAAATGTGGTTGATGGAAAGGTACTTTATACAAATTCAGATAGATTAGACTCAAATAATATATTAAAGTTTTACTAATGGATAATAATTATCAAAATTTAAAAGATGAGATTGAAAAGATAAATCAAAAAATACAGGAGTATCTTTGAAAAAAACAATATACATTCAAAACTGCAATCTTTAAATTCACAAATGTTGAGTGCCGATTTTTGGCAAGATAAAAATAACTCTCAAAAAGTAATCAAAGAAAAGAAATTATATGAAGATTTAACTAATTCTTTAAATAATAATGTTGAAAAACTTAAAGATTTAGATGACTTGAATCAATTGGCGTTTGAAGAAGAGAATTTACAAGTTCAAAAGGAAGTTCTCCAAAATATTAAAGACTTAAGAAGTGAAGTTAAAAAAAATGAAATTAAATGTTTTTTATCTAATGAAGCAGACCCTTTAAATTGTTATATAGAAATACATGCTGGTGCTGGAGGCACAGAAAGTCAAGATTGGGCTGATATGCTAAGAAGAATGTATTTAAAATGGTCCGATAAAAAAAATTTTAAATCAAGTTTGATTAGCGAACATAGAGGTGACGAGGCTGGAATAAAGTCTGCAACAATTAAAATAGATGGTGACTATGTTTTTGGATGGTTAAAAAAAGAGTCGGGAATACATAGATTAGTTAGGATATCACCATTTGACTCCGGAGCAAGAAGGCACACAAGTTTTGCAAGTGTTTGGATTTATCCGGTTGTAGATGAAAATATAAATATAGAAATTTTAGAAAAAGATTTAAGAATAGACACCTATCGTTCTAGTGGAGCAGGTGGCCAGCATGTAAACACTACTGATAGCGCAGTTAGAATAACACACATTCCTTCAAAAATTGTTGTTCAATGTCAAAATGAAAGATCTCAGCATAAAAATAAAGAAACATGCATGAATATGTTGAAAGCAAGATTATATGATTATGAAATTAAAAAAAGAGAGGAAGAAAATCAAAATGTTGAAAGTTCTAAATCTGAAATAGGGTGGGGGCATCAAATTAGATCCTATGTTCTTCAGCCTTACAGACTTGTAAAAGATAATAGAACTAGTTTTGAAAGCACTAGTCCAGATAAAGTATTAGATGGCGATCTTGATGAATTTTTGGAACAATCACTTTATAAATTAAATGAAAAATAATTTCTTAAAATATTTTATTTTGTTTCTGTCAGTGTTTTTTATTTTGACAATTTACCTTAGCACTATAGGTATAGAGACAGATAGATTTAACGATGAAATTAAAAAAAGAATCTCACTAGTAAATAAAAATATAGATATAGATTTAAAAAAAATTAAATTAATCCTAGATCCTTTTAAACTAAAAATTTATGCAAAAACAGTTGGAACTACGGTATATTTTTCAAAAAGACCTTTAGCATTAGAAAGCATTAAAACGCAAGTTTCGCTCAATTCTTTAATTAAAAATAAGATTTCATCATCAAATATAGAGGTAAAAACTAAGTCTATATTATTAAATGATTTAATTAAATTTATTCGTACAACAAACAACAAACCTGAATTATTTATATTAGAAAAAATTGTAAAAAAAGGTCATGTAATTATAGATCTAAGTTTGAACATCGATGAAAATGGTAAACTTAAAAATGATTATATCATTGAAGGTTTGATAAAAGATGGAAGTATTAATTTTTTAGACAGAGCTATTTTTAAAAATATAAATTTTAATTTCAATTTTCAAAAAGATAATTATGATTTTGATGAAATAAATTTTAAAACTGAAGAAGTAAATTTTATTTCAAAAAAACTTAACGTAAAAAAGAAAAAAAATAGCTTTTTAATTGATGCTATTGTTGAAAACGATCAATCAAGTTTAAATTCAAATATATTAAATTTATTAAATTTAAATTTTGAAAATATAATTGTTGATGATGCTAAATTCAAAACAAATAATGAATTTTCTTTAGAAATAGACGAAAAATTCAAAGTTAAAAATATTATTTTAAATTCTGATATAAATATTACACAACTAAAATATAAAAATTTAAAAATAATTAATAAATATTTTTCAGAAGTTGATGATCTAATTTTACTAGATAATCATAAATTAAATTTAAATTATAAGGATAAAAATTTATCAATTAACGGTGGGGGGCAAATTCAAATAAATACTGGAGAAATAGATGAAATTAAATATTTTATAAATAAAAAAGATAAGGATTTAAGAATAGATTCAGAATTATTTTTAAAAAATATAGTTTTAGAGCAGCAAGATTTTTTAAAAATTTTCTTCCCTCAAGCTAATGAAAATATAAATTTTAATAATCAAAAATTAAAAATTAATTTTAACAATAACAAACTAACTTTTTCAGGTTCAGGAAAATTTAAAATCGATAAAGATTTTGAAGAAATTGATTATTTTATTGAGAAAAATGAAAATAAATTAAGTTTTAATACTAATTTAAATGTAAAAAATACAAAATTTAAAATTGATAATATTAATTATAAAAAAAAAGATAAAAGTAAAATGAATCTTCAAATTAATGGAGAAATAAAAAATGATAAAAATCTTAATATAAATAGTTTTATCATTAACGAAGAAAATAATAACATTAAAATTAAGAATTTATATCTTAACGCTTCTAATCAAATAATAAAAATTGATCAGGCAAATTTTCATTATTTAGATACAGAAAATAAAAAAAATAATTACAATATAAAAAAAGTAGAAGGCCAAAATTATTTAATTGATGGCACTTCATTCAATGCAAATTCTTTAATTTCGAATTTACTAGATGCTAATGATAAAAATGAAAACAATCTTTTTGAAAATAACCTAAGTATGGACCTTAATTTTAAGGAAGTTTACTTTGATGAAATACACTTTGTTAAAGATTTAAATGGAAAGATAAAAATTATTGATAATAAAGTAGAAGAAGCAGATATTTTGGCCCTTTATAATAATTCGCAAAATATAAAATTTACAATTAGAACAAATGATCAAGGTGAAAAAATTACTACCCTTTTCTCATCTAAGGCAAAACCCCTAGTAGATAGATATAAATTTATCAAAGGTTTTAAAGATGATAGAGAAGGATATTTAGACTTTTATTCCTTGAAAAAAGATGGAGTTTCAACTTCTAAATTAGTAATTGATAATTTTAAAGTTAAAGAAATTCCAGCGTTAGCTAAGTTGTTGGCTCTTGCATCTCTTCAAGGAATAGCAGATTTACTTACAGGAGAGGGGATTAGGTTTACAGATTTTGAAATGAATTTTACCAATCAAGATAAACTTATGAAAATTCAGGAGTTATACGCAATTGGTCCAGCAATATCTATTTTATTGGAAGGATACATTGAGGAGGATAAATTAATTAGTTTAAGAGGAACCTTGGTTCCAGCGACAACAATTAATAGATCTATTGCTTCAATACCTTTACTTGGAGATTTATTGATTGGAAAGAAAGTAGGTGATGGTGTTTTTGGAGTTAGCTTTAAAATTAAAGGCCCCCCTAAAGATTTAGAAACTACTGTAAATCCTATAAAAACTCTAACACCCAGGTTTATTACTAGAACTTTAGAGAAAATTAAAAAAAATTAATTTAATTCTATTTTAATATGTCTTTTTTTTCCAAGGGAAAGTTTAAGATAATTATCTTTAAATAAATTTTTATTGATTTCGAACTTTTCATCTGAAATAACATCGTCATTTATTTTTACCGCACTCCCTTTTATAAGTCTTCTGATTTCGCTTTTCGAGTTTTCTAGTTTAGATAATAAAACAAGGTCTACTATATTTATTTTTTCTTCTATTTTATTTGATTGAATATTAACTTTAGGTAAGTTTGAACCCAGAGTGTTTCCTGAGAAAGCTTCTTTTGCTGCTTGCTCAGAATTTTTAGCTGCTTCCTTTCCATGCAACATTTCTGTGGTTTTATTAGCAAGTAGTATTTTTAATTCATTTATATCTTTATCTTTAATTGTTTCTATTTCCTTAATTTCAATTTCGGTAAACATTTTTAAAAATTTGATTACATCTCTATCATCTACGTTTCTCCAAAATTGCCAATAATCATAAGCTGATAAGTATTTTTCATCTAACCAAATAGCTCCACTTTCAGTTTTTCCCATTTTAGCACCAGTTGCTAGCGTAATTAACGGAGTTGTTAAACCAAAGGCTTGGTTATTAGAATATCTTTTAATAAGCTCAACACCATTAACAATGTTTCCCCATTGATCTGAACCTCCCATTTGTAAGAGACAATTTTCTTTCTTATTTAATTCAAGAAAATCGTATGCTTGTAAAATCATATAATTAAATTCCATATAACTCAAAGATTGTTCTCTATCTAATCTAAGTTTTACACTATCAAATGTTAACATTCTATTTATCGTGAAATGTTTTCCTATATCTCTTAAAAAAGAAATATAATTTAAATCTTTAAGCCAAGTATGATTATTTACAAATATTGGTTTTGTATTTGGATCATTATTATCTAAAAATTTTTTTAAAATATTTTTGATATTTTTAATATTTTTCTCAATCTCTTCTTCGCTTAATATTTTTCTAGTTTTATCTTTACCAGACGGATCCCCAATTCTTGTAGTTCCTCCACCAAGTAAAACTATTGGTCGATGTCCATTTTTTTGTAGTAGTCGTAAACACATTATTTGCAATAAGCTACCCACATGTAAGCTTTCAGCTGTACAATCAAAACCTATGTAACCTTTAATCTTTTCTTGATCTAATTGTTTAGATAATTCACCTTCACTTGTACATTGATAGAAAAAACCTCTATCTTTAAATTCTTTTAAAAATTTATTCATAAGTTTATAGTTACAATATACAAATTTTTTTTAAAAAGCATATCAATGAAAAAAAAATTATATACTGCAATTGGACTAATGAGCGGAACATCTATGGATGGTATTGATTTATCTATAATTACTTCAGATGGATACGATGAATTTTCAAATATTTTAGATGATTATTATGAGTATGATAAAAATCTTCAGGATCAGTTAGTTCGATTAAGAGATTTAGTTTTAACAAAGAAAGATCTTTTACAAAATTCGGAAAAATTAAGAGAATTAGAGCGTAATTTAACTCTTTTTCACGCTGATGCAGTTAATCAATCATTAAAAAAATACAGAGAACCCATTGATTTGATAGGTTTTCATGGTCAAACAATTTTTCATAACCCAAAAGAGAAAATTACCAATCAACTAGGAGATGGGAAATTGTTATCTCAAATGGTCAAAAAAAAAGTCATATATGATTTTAGACAAGCAGATATTCAAAATAATGGCCAAGGTGCACCTTTAACTCCAATTTTCCATCATATTTTATCAAAAAAAATTAATCAAAATTTTAATATTAAATTTCCAATAGGTTTCTTGAATATTGGTGGTATCGCAAATGTTACAAAAGTTATTAATGATTCAGATAATTTTCAAAATAATCTTTCTGCTTTTGATATAGGCCCTGGTAATTGTTTAATTGATGAATGGGTAAGAAATAATTCCAACAAAAAATTTGATAAAAATGGTGAACTATCTAAAGCAGGGAAAGTAGATCAATTAATTTTAAATCAAGCAATAGATAATTTTAAAATAAATTCTTACTCCCAGTCATTGGACATTAAAAATTTTGATGTATCTTTTGCAAGAGGTTTATCTTTAGAAGATGGTTGTGCTACTATAACAGACTTTACAGCATATTTAATTGCAGAAGGGTTGAAATATATTAGTCAAGAACATAGTATTATATTTTTACTCTGTGGTGGTGGTAGAAAAAATAGTAATTTAATTAATCGTATAAAAAATTACATATCACATGAAAATTATATTAATTTAGAAAGTATAGATAATTATAATTTAAATGGTGATTATATTGAATCACAGGCATTTGGATTTCTAGCTATAAGGTCTTTTTTGAATTTACCAATTTCTTTTAACACAACAACTGGATGCAAAGAATTTACGGTCGGTGGAAAACTGGTAGAAAATTTTTAATATAGTGCTGTTTCTTTTTTTATATATTTATCAAGATGTTTAATTAAAGAATCACTTGTTTTTGAAAAAAAGTGATTGGCCTCTGATATTGCATTAAATTCTACTTTAATACCTTTTTGTGCACTTAATCTTTTGTCAAGTTCAGTAATATACTCTACTGGTACCAATTCATCTTTTTTACCATAAGCAACCAAACCAGAAGTTGGACATGGAGATAAAAAAGAAAAATCATAAACATTTGGTTGAGGTGAAATAGCTATAAATCTGTTTATTTCTGGTCTTCTCATTAATAATTGCATTGCAATCAAAGATCCAAATGAAAATCCTGAAACCCAACATTGTGAATTGTCAAAATTTTCTCTTTCTAACCAATCTAAAGCCGCTGCAGCATCAGCAAGTTCGCCTTGACCATTATCAAATTCTCCATCGCTTTTTCCAACGCCTCTGAAATTTACTCTGCAAACAGAAAAATCGTTATCCATAAATGTGTGAAAAGTATCTACTACCACTTTATTATTCATAGTTCCTCCATATTGAGGATGTGGCTGCAATACTAAAGCAATTGGGGATGTATTTTTTTTACTTTTATAATATTTAGCTTCAAGTCTTCCTGCAGGACCAGGTATAAATATTTCTAAAATTTTATTATCCATAAACGATATTGATTATTATTCTCAAAAAAAGTGTACGTTTATCATAAGTCAGCGACAATATGTTAGTTTTTTTTTTTACTCTAAACTTGACCATTTTAGTCAGGTATGTATAAAAACCCACAATTTAAGGGTAAAAAAATGAAACTTACATCAAAAGGTAGATATGCTGTAATGGCATTAGTTGATTTAGCTAGGTTTGATAACATTAATCCAGTATCGCTTAGAGACATATCATTAAGACAAGGTATATCTTTAGATTATCTAGAACAAATTTTTTCTAAATTAAAAAAAAATGAAATTGTCAAAAGTATTAGAGGAACTCAAGGAGGATATGTTCTTAATAAAAACCCGAACGATATTAAATTAACAAATATCTTTCATGCAGTTGATGAAAAAGTAAAAACTGTTCAATGTAAAAAAGATTCTAAAAAAGGATGCAACGGTAAAGCCACAAAGTGCATTACTCATAATTTATGGGATGAATTAGAAATACACATAAATACATTCTTTGAAAATAAAAGCCTAAAAGATTTATTAAATAACAATAAAGAAACAAGAGTTTAGAATGGATAACAGACAAAAAGAAATAAATAATTTAAAAGATTATAAATATGGTTTTTCAACAGATATAGAAAATATCCAGGCCCCAAAAGGTTTGAATGAAGATGTCATTAAATTTATTTCTAATATTAAAAAAGAGCCTGCATGGATGCTTGAGTTTAGATTAAAAGCTTTTGAAAGATTTAAGGTATTAAAAGAACCTGATTGGCAAAAACCAAAATTTCCAAAAATAGATTATCAAGATTTATATTATTACTCTGCTCCTAAAAGTATGAAAGATAAGCCAAAAAGCTTAGATGAACTGGATCCTAAACTTTTAGAAACTTATAAAAAACTTGGAATTCCTTTGCAAGAGCAAGCGAGATTAAATGGAATAGCTGTTGATGCTGTATTCGATTCAGTTTCTGTAGCCACTACTTTTAAAGATGAATTAACAAAACAAGGAATTATATTTTGCCCTATATCAGAGGCAATTCAAAACCACCCTGAATTAGTCAAAAAATATTTAGGCTCAGTAATCCCAACAAGTGATCATTTTTTTGCAACATTAAATTCAGCAGTTTTTACAGATGGTTCTTTTGTATACATTCCAGAAGGTGTTAGATGCCCAATGGAACTATCAACTTATTTTAGAATTAATGCATCTAATACAGGTCAATTTGAAAGAACTTTAATTATTGCAGACAAAGGAAGTTATGTTAGTTACTTAGAAGGATGTACAGCTCCTATGAGAGATGAAAATCAATTACATGCTGCTAATGTAGAATTAATTGCACTTGATGACGCGGAAATAAAATATTCAACCGTACAAAATTGGTATCCAGGCGATAAAGATGGAAAAGGTGGAATTTATAATTTTGTAACCAAAAGAGGTTTGTGCAAAGGAAAAAATTCTAAAATTTCTTGGACACAAGTTGAAACAGGTTCCGCAATTACCTGGAAGTATCCTAGTTGTATTCTAAAAGGAGATAATTCTGTTGGTGAGTTTTATTCAATAGCAATTACTAACAATTACCAGAAAGCAGATACAGGTACCAAAATGATCCATTTAGGCAAAAATACTAAAAGTAAAATAATTTCGAAAGGAATATCAGCGGGTAGTTCAGATATGACTTATAGAGGTTTGGTTGATATTTCATCAAAAGCAAAAAATTCAACTAATTATACTCAGTGCGACTCTTTATTAATGGGTAATAAATGCGGAGCTCACACTGTGCCTTATATAAAAAATAAAAATTCTGAGTCCAATATTGCTCACGAGGCAACCACATCCAAGATAAGTGAAGAGCAGTTACATTATTGCCAACAAAGAGGATTAAATCCAGAGGAAGCTGTCGGCTTAATTGTTAACGGTTTTTGTAAGGAAGTATTGCAACAACTACCTATGGAATTTGCTGTAGAAGCACAAAAACTTGTAGGTATCAGTTTGGAAGGAAGTGTAGGCTAATGCTTAAAATAAATAATTTAAATGCAACGATTGATAATAAGTCTATTTTAAATGGGCTATCATTAGATATAAATCCTGGTGAGGTTCACGCAATTATGGGCCCTAATGGATCTGGAAAAAGCACATTATCAAATATTCTATCTGGAAAAAAAGGTTATGAAGTTTCAGGGGAAGTTCTTTTTGAAGAAAAAGATTTATTTGAACTTGAAACAGAGGAAAGAGCACACAAGGGTATATTTTTAGCTTTCCAATATCCTTTAGAAATTCCAGGTGTAAATACAAATATATTTTTAAAAACTTCTTTAAATGCTGTTAGAAAAGCTAGGGGTGAGAAAGAGCTTGATGCTATTGAGTTTCTAAAATTGGTAAAAGAAAAGTCTAAAGAATTAAAATTTGATGAGGAAAAATTAAACAGACAATTAAATGTTGGTTTTTCTGGAGGTGAAAAAAAGAAAAATGAAATTTTACAGATGTCGTTGCTAGCTCCAAAACTTTCAATTTTAGATGAAACAGATTCTGGTTTAGATATTGATGCTTTAAAGATTGTTGCAGATGGAGTTAACACATTAAGAGATAAAAATAATTCATTTTTAATTATTACACACTACCAAAGATTACTTGATTATATAAAACCTGACTTTGTTCATGTTTTGATAAATGGAAAAATTGTAAAATCTGGTGGTCCAGATTTAGCTTTAGAATTAGAGAAAAAAGGATACGAAAATTTTAATTAAATGAAAGAACAATTACAAAAAGATTTTTATAATAGTATAAAAAATTTAAGTTTATCTCAAAAAGATATTGAGATAAAAAAATTTTGTTTAGATAATTTTATAGACAAAGGTTTTCCAAATAAAAAAGAAGAAGATTGGAAATTTTCAGATCTTAATCAAATAATAAAAAATAATATTGGAGAACTTAGTTTTTATAATGATCAAGCTTCTACTAATAAAGTTGATACCTCTGTATTCGTAGATGGATTAGAGCACAATAAAATAGTTTTTATAAATGGTAGAATTGAAAAAATTGATTTTGAATATGAAAAAAAAGATCAAATAGAAATAATTGATCAATCAGAAACTATAAATAAATTTGAAAATAGCAATTCATTATCTGATTTAAATAATGCCTTTACTAATAAATGTTTTAAAATATTGGTAAAAAAAGGTTATCATTTAGCAAAACCTCTTATTATCTATCATACAACAAATTCAAAAATTTGGTCTAAAAACATTAATTTACGACTTAATTTTGAACTAGATAAAGATAGCTCGTTAAGACTAATTGATTTGTTTAATGATGCATCTGAAAAGAATTTTTTAAATATATTTTATAACTTTGAATTAAAGGAAAATGCTGTTTTAAAAAACTATAAAGTAGATAAATTTGAGAATAAAAATATTAAGTATTCTTTTAATAATATTGATCAAGACAAGAACAGTATTTCTGAAACATTTATTTTATCTTCTGGATCAAATTTTTCTAAAAATGAGATAAACTGTAATTTGAACGGAGTTTATGCATCAGCTTTTGTTAATGGTGTTTTTTCATTGAATAATGATAAACATCATGAAATTAGATCAATAATAAATCACTTAACTGAAAATACAAAAAGTTATCAATTAATTAAAAGTGTTTTAGAACAAAGTTCTAAAGCGGTGTATCAAGGCAAAATATTTGTAAATTCAGATGCTCAGAAAACTGATGGATACCAATTGAGCAAAGCAATATTGTTAAATAAAGAATCGGAGTTTAATGCCAAGCCAGAACTAGAAATTTATGCTGATGACGTTAAGTGTTCGCATGGTTCAGCATCAGGTAGTTTAAATGAAGACTCTATATTTTATTTAATGTCTAGAGGTTTAAGTTATCAGCAGTCAAGAGAGCTATTGATTAATGGTTTTCTACTTGACGTTGTGGAAAAAATTACTGACTCAGAAATAAAAAACTTAATAAAAAATATGCTTGGAATTAAAGAATGAATATTGATCAAATAAAAAAAGAATTTCCAATTTTTGATGAAAAAATTCAAAATAATGATTTAGTTTATTTAGATAGTGCAAATTCTTCACAAAAACCAAAAATAGTTGTGGATAGAATTAATGAATTTTATACCAAACAATTTTCTAACGTCGGAAGAAGTGTTCATTATCTTGCTGTAGCAGCAACAAATTTATACGAAAACACAAGATCATCAGTTCAAAAATATATCAACGCTAAAGATAAAAATGAAATTGTTTTTACAAAAGGTGCTACAGAAGCATTAAATTTAGTTGCTAATACATTAGGCCAAAGTTACCTACAGGAGGGTGATGAAGTATTAATTACGGAACTTGAGCATCATTCAAATTATGTGCCATGGCATTTCTTAAGAAAATCAAAAAATATAAAAATTAATTTTGCTGAAATAAATGAAGAAGGTGAAATTACACTTGAAGAAATAGAAAAGAAAATAACTCCAAAAACAAAATTAATTTCTATTACTCATCTGTCGAATGTAACAGGCGCAATTTTACCCGTAAAAGAAATTACCCAGCTTGCACATTCAAAAGGAATAATTGTTGTAGTCGATGGATGTCAGGGAGCACCACATTTAAAACTAGATATGCAAGATTTAGATTGTGATTTCTATGCAATTTCATGTCACAAAATGTATGGACCTACAGGTTTGGGAGTTCTATATGGCAAAAAAAAATGGTTAGAAGAATTACCTCCATACCAAGGTGGTGGAGGAATGATAAATGAAGTTAAAAAAGATAGGATTTCCTATGGTGAATTACCTAATAAATACGAGGCTGGTACTATGGCTACAGCACAAGTAATTGCTTTTGACCAATCAATAAAATTTTTAGAAAGAATTGGCATCGAAAATGTTATGAAACATGAAGCTGATTTAGTTGAATATGGGCAAGAACTATTACAAAAAAATAACTCAGTTAAACTTATCGGAAATCCAATAAATAAAGGAGGGGTTTTATCATTCACTATAGAAGGAGTTCACCCTCATGATATAGCAACTATCTTGGATGAAGACGGGGTTGCAATAAGAGCAGGACATCATTGTTGTCAAATTCTACATGACAAATTAAATATTCCAGCTAGTGCTAGGGCATCGGTTGGTGTTTATAATACAAAAGAGGATTTAGATCAGTTGAATGAGTCAATTAACAACTGTAAAAAAATATTTAATTTATAATGAATTTAAAAGAACTTTATCAAGAAATTATATTAGAACACGGTAAGAATCCTAGAAATCTTAGAAAGACTGAAGGTTTTAATAAAGACGCTAAAGGTAATAATCCACTTTGTGGTGATAATGTTCATGTTTATTTAAAACTAAATGGACAAAAAATTGTAGAAGATGCATCCTTCGAAGGGAGTGGTTGTGCGATTTCAATGGCTTCAGCTTCTATAATGACAGATTTAATTAAAGGAAAAAATGAGCATGAGGCTAAAGAGATAGTTGAGGATTTTTTAGGAATGATTAAGGAAAATCCTGAATTAAAATCTAAGTATTTGAGTGAAGATGAAAAAACTAAACTAATGTGTTTATCTGGTGTTAAGCAATATCCAATGAGAGTTAAGTGCGCAACTTTATCTTGGCATACAATGGTTTCTGCTTTTGATGAAAAAATTGATGAAGTAAAAACGGAAAATTAAATTATGTCAAAAAAAGAGCAGATAATTGAAGAAATAAGAAAAATTTATGATCCTGAATTACCTGTAAATATCTACGAATTGGGTTTGATTTATGATATTAAGGTTGAGGACGATAAGTTTGCTAAAATTAAAATGACTTTGACTACGCCAAATTGCCCAGTAGCTGAAAGTTTACCTAAAGAAGTAAAAGATGGTGCAATGCAAGTTGAAGGTATAGAGGATGTTGATCTTGAGTTAGTTTGGGATCCACCGTGGAATAAAGATATGATGTCAGAAGCAGCAAAATTGGAATTGAATTTATAATGAACCCTATAATTAAATTAAGTGATAACGCAGCATTACGAATAAAAGAGATAATGTCTAATGCTGAAAAAGATTCTATCGGTGTTAGAGTATCAGTGAAATCAGGTGGTTGCGCAGGGATGTCTTATGTAATGGAATATACAAAAGAGTTAAATCCTAATGATGAAGTTATAGAAGATAAGGGCGTGAAAGTATTCGTTGATTCAGCCGCTATTATGTATCTGCTTGGCACTGAAATGGATTATAAAAAGGAGGAATTGTCCTCATCATTTGTGTTCAACAATCCTAATGAAACTGAGCGTTGCGGCTGCGGAGAGTCTTTCAAAATATCATAAGTTGTATTATCCCATTTATCGCATATCTGTATTGCATTATATGCATATCTAATGTATAGATTCTATATGAACAAATTTGAGTTTAAAAATCTTGTTAAAAACTTGAAAGACTCTTTAAAGGAAAAAAGATTCTTTAAAGAACTACGTAAAGAAGTTGAAACCGGTGCGAACGGCACACAAGATTACGTAGTCAAAAAAGGTGTTAACAAAGATACAATTGCAACAACTAGACAGTAATAAAGTTTATTAGCTACTGTAATACATCTCAAACTCTACAGGATGAGGTGCATGTTCAAATTTGTGTATCTCTTCAAACTTCAGAGCAATGTATGCATCAATCTGATCGTCAGTAAAGACACCGCCTTGAGTTAAAAACTCTCTGTCTTTATCTAAACTTTCCATTGCTTCTCTTAAAGAACCACAAACTGTTGGGATAGCTTTAACTTCTTCAGGTGGTAATTCATATAAATCTTTATCAAAAGACTCACCTGGATGAATTTTATTTTTAATTCCATCAATTCCAGCCATTAACATAGCTGCGAAAGTTAAATATGGGTTTCCCGCAGCATCAGGGAATCTAATCTCACATCTTGCACCTTTTTTGCTCAATGTGATCGGTATTCTACAAGAAGCAGATCTATTTCTTGCTGAATATGCAAGAAGAACTGGAGCTTCAAAACCTGGAATTAATCTTTTGTAACTATTTGTTGTAGAGTTAGCAAAAGCATTAATTGCTTTAGCGTGTTTAAGGATTCCGCCAATGTAATGCAAAGCGGTTTCACTTAATCCAGAATAAGCTTCACCTGAAAATACCGGTGTATCACCTTTCCAAATAGATTGGTGGATGTGCATACCTGAACCATTGTCTCCAGCAACTGGCTTTGGCATAAAAGTTGCAGTTTTTCCAAACGAGTGTGTAACCATTTGAACAACATATTTATATAATTGCACGTTATCAGCTTGGTTTACTAAAGTTCCAAAGTACATTCCAAGCTCGTGCTGACTAGGAGCAACTTCATGGTGATGTTTTTCAACTTTAATACCAACTTCTTTCAAATTTTTAAGATATTCACCACGCATGTCTTGTTCACTATCAACTGGTGGCACTGGGAAATATCCTCCTTTAATTTGAGGTCTATGACCCATATTTCCATTTTCATATTCTTTACCTGAATTATAAGGACCTTCTTTACTATCTAATTTAAATCCACACTCATTCATATCATTTTTAATTCTTACATCGTCAAAAACAAAAAATTCTGGCTCAGGTCCAAAAAAAGCTTTATCACCTATGCCTGAAGCTTTTAAATATTCTTCAGCTTTTTTAGCAACACCTCTTGGATCTCTTTCATAGGGATCTTTTTTAATTGCATCTAGAATGTCACAAAACAAAACCACAGTATTATGAGACGTAAAAGGATCCATGAACATTCTTGCAGTATCAGGTTTTAAAATCATGTCAGACTCGTTAATTGCTTTCCAACCAGCAATAGATGAACCGTCAAAAAAGACACCCTCATTCAACATATCTTCATCAACTATTGAAGCGTCCATAGTTAAGTGTTGAAGTTTTCCTCTTGGATCAGTGAATCTTAGATCCACAAATTCTGCTTCTTTTTCTTTGATAAATTTTAATACGTTTGCTGCACTCATTTTGTCTCCTATGTAATTTTGTTTGGCCTAATTAGCAAAAAAATACTTAAAAATATTGCTTATTTAATAAATAACACCTATGCAATTTTCACATAAGTAGTGTAATTAGTCACTAAAATAATAAATTAATTAAATTTGTGAATTCAATACTAAATAAAGAGCCAGTTATAAGAGCAGAAAAATCACTAAAACAATTTAACCCAGATCTTAAAGTAATTATTTTAGAGCAAACTGCCAGAACAGCTAACGATGCAGCTACAGCTTTAGGTTGCAAAGTAGGGGCAATTGTCAAAAGCTTACTTTTTAAGGCAGGGGATAGTTATGTTTTATGTTTAGTTTCTGGAGATAAAAGGTGTTCATTAAATAAATTAAAAAAAATTTTAAATCAAAAAGATGTTTCAATGGCAAACCCAGATGATGTTAAAAAAATTACTGGATATACAATTGGCGGAGTTTCTCCAACAGGACATTTAACGAAAATAAAAATTTATATAGATGAAACTTTAAACAGATTCTCCTCAATTTTTGCAGCTGCAGGCCATCCTAATGCAGTTTTCGGAATAAATTTTGAAAATTTAATTTCATTAACTTCTGGCGAGATAAAAGAGATAACAGAATGAGACAACCAAAAATAATTGATTATTTTTTACTAACAATATTATCTCTCATATGGGCTTCTGCATTTTTTAATATTAAAATAGCAACTTATTCTTTTGGCCCAGTTACAATTGCTTTCCTGAGAGTATTTTTTGGAGTAATTCCAGTTCTACTTTTGTGTTATTTTAAAAATATTAAAGTTGAAGCTTTTTCTAAAGATTGGCATTGGTTTGCAATGATTGGCTTTATTAATTTGGTAGCTCCATTTTTCTTAATTGCTTATGGAATTAAATCAATTCAAAGTAATTTGGCAGCTATATTAATGTCAACCACTCCTTTAAGCTCAACGGTCTTAGCTCATTTTTATACAAAAAATGAAAAATTCAATTTAGTAAAAACTATTGGAATTTTAATTGGATTTTCTGGAATAGTTTTTTTATTTTCTGATAATCTTTTAATAGATGAAAATAATTTTGTTTCAGCTTTATTAATATTACTTGGATCAACCTGTTATGTTGTAGGTGGGGTACTAACATTGAAAATAAGTAAGAAAAAAAATGAAAATGTTACTGGATCTATTTTAATTTGGGCAATAATTATTTTGTTACCATTAACATTTTTAATTGAACAACCATTTCAAACTATGCCAAGAACAGACTCTCTAATTTCAGCTATTTATTTAGGAATTGTTCCTACTGGTATTGCTTGGTTATTACGTTTTAGAATTTTGACAACAAATGGATTAATTTTTCAATCTCAAGTTTCTTATTTGATACCAATTTTTGGAACTATTTTAGGTTACATATTTTTGAAAGAATTAATTACTACAAAAGTTTTAATTTCTTTAATCGCAGTTTGCATTGGTATTTACTTTGTTAAAAAAGGTGGAAACAAACAAACTATTTAATTTTTTGCTATTGCTTCAATATGTGATGTTAGTATTCATAAATTATTTATTTAAAAATAATTTTAGCATTAAAAGAAAAAGATCTTCTTTCAGAATTAATATTAAATGGATATGCGGTATGCATTAAATAGTTTGGAAAAATTATCAAATCTCTTTCTTTAGGCAAAATGTTAAAAATACTTTTGCTTAAAAAACCCTTTTGTCCGTTTATAAAATCAATTGTGCCATTTGTCTTATTTTTTTTATTTTTTAAAAGTTTATTTTTGGTCATATCTTTTGGGACTTTTAAATAACCTACACCAGATATATCTCCATCATGATAATGAATAGGGTTATATTCATCTTTAAATTGACTAACTACCCATAAATTTAATATTTTAATATTTTTAACTTTTTTAATTTTTTCATTTTTAAGAAAATCTTTGATATTTTTTTTTATTTCTTTCTCTAAATTTTTTTTTATAAAATTATTTGAAATTTTAATTTCTTTTTTAATTTGACTAGCTAGTTTAGAGCTATAATCATTATTTTTTGTTAAAACTTTATTATCAATCTCTTTGTTCAAGATATTAAAAAATTTCTTTGAAACTTTTGTTTTTCCTATTGATGGACCAAAAGGCTTAATGTTTTTCATAATGCTTTAAATATAATAAAAGGAAATTTATTCAATATTAAGCAACAAGTTTAATTCCCATTCTTATTGCGACAAAAATTACAAGAAAAGAAGTTAGTAGAGCTAATATTTTGTTCGATAAAAATTTAATATTTAACACACTACCAATTTGTCCTCCAATAAGTACCGATAAAAATAATGGCCAATAGGTAATAACTTGATCTAAAACCTGATCTTTTGTCAACTGTCCAGCTATTCCAAAGATAGAATTGATTAATATAAATAAAGATGCACTACTGGTTATATGTCTAGGGTATCCAACTTTCATTAAAAATAGAAGAGGGCTTAAAAAAATTCCTCCACCAATTCCCACTATACCTGACATAAAGCCAATTATCGATCCAAAAGAAATTGAGATTAATCTTGGTATTTTATTAATTTTAATTTGCTTTTTATTAAAAGATTTACTTTCAATTAATAAAAAAATGCCTGCAACCAACAAAACACAAAATAATAAAATCTCAAATAAACTTTTTTCAATTTTTATCGATCCTCCAATAAAGGCAAAAGGTATGGAGCCAATTAAATAAGGAAAAAGTAAATTAAAGTTTATATTCTTAGATCTTATAAAATTAATAGAATTACCAGATACAACAATAATATTACATATAAGGGCTATAACGGGAAATATTGTGTAAGGCACACCCCAAATTAAAAGTATTGCGAGATATGTTGAGCCTCCCCCAAAACCAACACTTGAGTATATTAATGCAGTTACAAAGAAAAGAATTGATAATATAATCATTTTTAAATTATGGATGTAAATATAGCTTTATTAACTGTAACAGATACAAGAACATTTGATAATGATAAATCGGGTGCAATCTTGGTTGAAAAAATTAAAGAAGCCAAACATCAATTAATTGATCGAAAAATTTGTAAAGACAATAAAGAAGATATTGTAAAAATTTTAAAAGAATGGACTAATCAAAAAGAGATAGATGTTATAATAACTACGGGAGGAACAGGTCTAACTGGAAGAGATATAACTCCTGAAGCAGTTAATGAAATTGCAGATAAACATATACCTGGATTTGGGGAGGTATTTAGAACAATAAGTCTAAAAACAGTTGGAACATCCTCTATACAATCTAGAGCTTGTGCAGCTTTGTCTAATGGTAAATATATATTTGCATTACCAGGATCCTCAGGAGGTGTAACTGATGCGTGGGATGGAATATTAAAGCATCAATTAGACGTTAATCATAAACCCTGTAATTTTGTAGAATTATTTCCTAGACTTAAAGAGAAATAATTATTTTTGATATTTATCTTTCCATTCAGAATAAGGCATCCCGTAAACATGTTCTCTTGCATCAGGATCAGAAATTTCAATCCCTTTTTTTCCCGCTTCTTCTCTGTACCACTTAGAAAGACAGTTTCTACAAAAACCTGCAAGATTCATTAGATCTATATTTTGCACATCTTTTCTTTCTCTAAGATGAGAAATTAATCTTTCAAAAGCTGCAGATTGTAATTCTTTTTTTGTATTTTCGTCCATAATTTATTATATGTTTAATTTATGAAATTAACAGGATCTTATAAAATTAATTTAGAAAAACAAAAAGTTTGGGAAGCTTTAAATGATCCAGAAATACTTAAACAAGCAATCCCGGGATGTGAAGAATTTAATAAAAAATCTGATACTGAATTTTCTGCAAAAGCTACAAATAAAATTGGACCTTTTAATGCAACTTTTTCTGGTGACATTGAATTAAAAGATTTAAATCCTCCTAACAGCTATAAGATATTAGGATCTGGAAACTCTTTAGTTGGCTTTGCCTCAGGAGAAGCTGAAGTTAAACTTGAGGATACAGACACTGGAACAAATTTAGTTTATTCTGTTGAAGCACAAGTAGGTGGTAAAATTGCACAAGTAGGTTCAAGACTTATAGATATGACAGCAAAAAAAATGGCAGATATTTTTTTTGGTAAATTTTCTGAATTAATTTCTTCTGAAAAAAATGAAACTATCGAGATAACTGACTCAGATAACGAAAAAGCACCTAAAACAAAAATTAATTATAGATATTTAACAGCCGCAGTAGTTCTAGGAATTTTCTTAATTTATTGGATGTTTTTAAAATAAAATTCTAGTCCAAGTAGTGTTTAATTTGACACTTGCCTTCATATTCTCAAAATGATTAAATCTTAATATTATTTATAAGGAGAAATTATGGGTAAAATTTCATTAGAAGTTAATGGAAGAAAAGTTGAAAAAGAAGCTCCTGATAACACTTTATTATCTACATTTTTAAGAGAGCATTTACAGCTAACAGGTACACATATTGGATGTGATACTAGTCAATGCGGAGCATGTGTAGTTCATGTTGATGGAAATTCTTTAAAAAGTTGTACGGCTTTAGCAGCTGATGTTAATGGATCAAAAGTTACAACAATTGAAGGTTTAGAAACAAATGGAAAAATGCATCCAATGCAAGAAGCGTTCAAAAAACTTCATGGCTTACAGTGTGGTTTTTGTACTCCAGGAATGGTTATGAGTGCAGTTGATCTTTTGCAAAAAAACAAAAAACCTTCAGATACAGAAATTAGAGATTGGTTAGAAGGAAATATTTGCAGATGTACAGGATATCAAAATATTGTTGCCGCAGTTAAAGAAGCAGCTACAAAAATGTAATTTTAAGGAGGAAAAAGAAAATGGCAAGTTTAGTAGGTTCTAGAGTTGAGAGAAAAGAGGATAAAAGATTTTTAACTGGTAAAGGCAGATACACAGCAGATATTAATTTAGCAAATCAAACTTACGCGATTTTTGTTAGATCTCCACACGCAAGAGCATCTATTAAAAAATTAAATATTGATAAAGCTTTAAAATCATCAGGAGTAGTAAGCATACTTACAGGCAAAGAAATAGCAGATGATAAAATTGGAGGTTTAATTGCCGGTTGGGCAATCAGAAGTGAAGATGGTACAGAAATGAAATGTCCTGGAAACCCTCCGCTAGCTAAAGATAATGTAAATTTTGTTGGAGATCCTGTTGCAGTTGTAATTGCTGAAAGTTTAGCAGAAGCAAAAGAAGCTGCAGAAAAAGTTGAAGTTGATTACAAAGTATTGAAAGCAGTCACAAGTACTGCAGATGCTATGAATGGAGATACTATTCATGAAGGCATCGATAAAAATCTTTGTTTTGACTGGTTGTTAGGCGATAGACAAAAAGTTAAAGAAGCATTTGATAAGGCTGATAAAGTAATTTCTATTGATATCATTAATAATAGATTAATTCCAAATGCAATGGAGCCAAGAGCATGTGTTGCCGATTACAATGCAGCATCTGAAGAGATTACTTTATATACAACAAGTCAAAATCCACATTTATCAAGATTGATAATGTCTGCTTTTGGAAATGTAGCTCCTGAACATAAGTTAAGAGTTGTAGCTCCAGATGTTGGCGGTGGTTTTGGTTCAAAAATTAATGTCTACAACGAAGATATTGTTTGTAGCTGGGCAGCTAAAAAAATAAATAGAGCTATAAAGTGGGTTGCAGAAAGATCAGAATCCTTTTTAACTGACATACATGGAAGAGATCATGTAACTCATGCAGAATTAGCTGTTACTAAAGATGGAAAGTTTCTTGGTTTTAAAAATGAGACCATAGCAAACCTTGGAGCTTATGCTCGAGTATTTGGTACAGTGACACCGACTTATTTATTTGGACCTTGTGCAACTGGAGTTTATGAAATTCCAGCAGCTTATACAAATGTCAAAGCTGTATATACAAATACAGCTCCAGTAGATGCTTATAGAGGTGCAGGAAGACCAGAGGCTACATACACTATTGAAAGATTAGTTGAAAAAGCTTCAATGGAATTAGGGATAGATAAAACTGAACTTAGAATTAAAAATTTCCCTACAGCATTTCCTTTTAAACAAACATTAGTTCATACTGTAGATTCTGGCGATTATGTTGCTGGAATGGAAAAGGCAAAACAGATGGCAGACTACAAAGGTTTTGAGGCAAGAAGAAAAGAGTCTGAAGCCAAAGGAAAACTAAGAGGAATAGGTGTTACTTCATATTTTGAAGCATGCGGTATTGCTCCTTCAGCTGCTGTAATGTCTTTAGGATGTGGAGTTGGATTATGGGAATCTGCAGAGGTTAGATTTAATCCAACTGGACAAGTCACTGTTTACACAGGTTCACATAGTCATGGACAAAGTCACCAAACAACTTTTGCCCAAATAGCAGCTGATGAGTTAGGTGTACCAATAGAAAATATAGATATCGTTCATGGAGATACAGACAAAGGAACATTTGGTATGGGAACATACGGTTCTAGATCTTTAGCTGTTGGTGGTATCGCAATTGTTAATGCTTGTAAAAAAATAGTTGAAAAAGGTAAAAGGGTTACAGCAAAAATGTTAGAGGCAAATCCAGAAGATGTTGAGTTTAAAGATGGTGAATTTATTGTTTCTAAATCAAATAAAAAGAAAACAATAGGAGAAGTAGCTTTTGCTTGTTATTTACCGGGTGTAAGAGATGAAATGAAATCTCCATTGCCAGAGGGTGATGAGCCTGGTTTAAAAGAAACTTCTTTTTATGATCCTTCAAACTTTTCTTTTCCAGCAGGAACACATATTGCTGAAGTTGAGATAGATCCAGAAACAGGTCATGTGAAACTAGAAAAATATACAGCTTGTGATGATTTTGGAAGAATAATTAATCCAATGGTTGTCGAAGGACAAGTTCATGGTGGTCTTGCTCAAGGTATTGGTCAAGCATTGTATGAAAATGCAGAGTATGATGAAACAGGTCAGTTGATGACTGGATCTTATATGGATTATACTATGCCTCGTGCAGATAATTTTCCTGAGTTCAACATTGGTTATACTTGCACACATGCAACCACAAATCCTTTAGGAGTTAAAGGTTGTGGAGAAGCGGGAGCAATAGCAGCACCACCTACTGTGATGAATGCTGTAATTGATGCCTTAGGTGGACAAGAGGTTACTATGCCAGCTACAGCTGAAAAAGTGTGGAAGGCTTGTAAAAATCTAAAAAAATCTAACGCAAAAGCAGCATAGGAGGTTTATGAAAGATTTTAATTATCATTCAGCAAAAGATAGTAAAGAGGCATCTAAACTTGCTTCATCTAGTTCTGCTTTTTTAGCAGGAGGAATGACTACTATTCCTTCAATGAAATTAGGATTGGCTACTTATAAAGATTTAATTGATATAAAAAATATTAAAAAATTAAGTGGTATAAAAGTAAGTGGCAAATCAGTTACAATAGGAGCTGCAACTAAACATGTTGAAGTTTCAAATTCTAAAGATGTTAAAAAAGCAATTCCATCATTGTCTAGTTTGGCTGAAGGAATTGGTGATCCACAAGTAAGAAATAGAGGAACGATAGGTGGTTCAATTGCAAATAACGATCCATCAGCTGATTATCCATCTGCATGTATAGCTTTAAACGCAACAATACATACGAACGAAAGAAAAATTGAAGCGGCAAAGTTTTTTAAAGGAATGTTTGAGACAGCTTTAAAAAAGGGTGAGTTAATTGAAGCTATAGAATTTCAAATACCAGAAAAATCTAGCTATCAAAAACATCCTAATCCTGCATCTAGATATGCAATCGTTGGAGTATATGTGGCTAAACATAAAGGAGATGTAAACGTTGCAGTTACTGGTGCAAAATCATGTGTTTATAATGATAAAGAAATGTCGAAAGCTCTATCGGGTAATTTTTCCTCTTCTTCAATAGATGGAATGGATCTAGATAGTTCAGAAATGAACGCTGATATGCATGCTTCTGCAGAATTTAGAGCTAGTTTAGTTGTCACTCAGGCTAAAAAAGCCGTTGATGCTTGTTAGATAGAAACTATATTTTATCAGATGAAAAATTCATTTGATGAGAAAATATTAGACGAAGCTAAAGATTGGATCAACGCTAATCAAAAAGTAGTTTTAGCAACAGTAATTCAAACCTGGGGATCATCACCTAGACAAGTTGGTAGCAGAATGATTGTGAACGAAAAAGGAGATTTTTCAGGATCAGTTTCTGGAGGATGTGTGGAGTCTGCAGTTGTAAGCGAATGTCTATCATTAATTAAAGACAACAAGTCTTGTAAAAAAATAGAGTTTAAAGTTTCGAATGAGAGCGCGTGGGAAGTGGGTCTAGCTTGTGGCGGAGAGATAGCGGTATATATTGAGCAGATACACTAATGAAAATTAAAACACTTGAAGAAATATTAAAAAAAAAATCATCAAAAACTGAGTTTGCAATTCTTACAAATTTAGAAAATGGTGATAGTGAAATTTATTTACCTGGCACTTCTCCAAAAGGAGAATTTTCAAAATATGCTGATGAAATAGAAAATTTTTTTAAATCAAAAAAAAACGGCGTTATAGAAAATTCAGAGATATTTGTTGAAACTTATATAAAACCAATAAAAGTAATTATTGTTGGGGCTGTGCATATTGCACAATATTTAGTTGATTTTGCAAGAAGTTTAAATTTTGAAATTAGTATCATAGA
This sequence comes from uncultured Pelagibacteraceae bacterium, assembly GCA_902572775.1. Classification (GTDB taxonomy): domain Bacteria; phylum Pseudomonadota; class Alphaproteobacteria; order Pelagibacterales; family Pelagibacteraceae; genus Pelagibacter. The sequence continues at coordinate 12,640 of CACGHF010000004.1, read as the reverse complement.
TCCAAGAGGATATTTTGCATCTGAGCAAAGATTTCCTGAAATTAAAGTTATTAACAAATGGCCAAAAGAAGCTTTTGAAGAAATTGAAACAAATTCAAGCACAGCCTTAATAGCTTTAACGCATGATCCAAAAATAGATGATCCTGCTTTGCAATACGCATTAAAAAATAAATTTTATTATATTGGAGCACTTGGCAGTAAAAAAACCCATGAAAATAGATGTCAAAGATTAGCTGAAGCTGGATTTACTAATGATGAAATTAATTCAATTCACGGACCAATTGGTATTAAGCTTGGTGGTAAATCTGCTCCGGAGATTGCTTTATCTATTATAGCTCAATTAGTATCAGAAACTTATAAAAAGTGATTAAAGCAATATTACTTGCAGCTGGCCAATCAAAAAGAATGAAATCTGAAAATAAACTGATTAAGCTATATAAAAATAAACTGTTAATAAATTATTCATTAAATGTATTAACAAAAAGTAAAGTAAATAAAATTATCATAGTTCTTGGCCATCAACACAAAGAAGTAAAAAAAATAATAAAAAAAAATAAAAAAATTATTTTTACCTATAATAAAAATTATAAACAAGGGATGGCCTCTTCTATAAAAACAGGATTAAAAAAAATATCTAAAAATGATAAGGGCTTTATTGTAGCTCAGTCGGACATGCCATTTGTTAAACAATCAGATATAAATAAAATTTGTAGATCTATAAATTCTAAAAAATTTTTAATACATGCGTTAAAATATAAAACTAGAGTAGGTAACCCCATCGGTTTTGATAATTCTTTAATAAAAAAATTTAAAAATATTAAAGGTCAGTTTGGAGCAAAATTTATGGTTAAGAGGCTTAAAAATAGAACAAATTTTATTAAAACTAAGAGCATCAAATCTTTTAAAGATTTTGATAAAGCCTCAGATTTTAGAAGCTGATCTTGTAATTTTAATTCTAAAAAGTAAAAGAATTACTAAAATAATTAAAAATATAAGTGGTTTGAAAAATATTGTTTTTGATAGCCAAATATAATGAAGTACGCCAAAAATCCCAATTATATAAATTAATCTATGAATTTTTTTCCAATTTTGTTTTAACAGTTTAACCATTTTCTCAGATGACGTTACAGCAAGTGGAATTAACAACAGCCAAGCTGAAAATCCTATAAAGATAAACTTCTTTTTTAAGACATCATTTATCAGTGGCTCAAAATCAAATCTGTAATCAAGACCAACATAACTTAACATATGAATAGATGCATAAAAAAAAGTAAACAAACCAAGCATTCTTCTAAACTTGATCCACTCTACTGATTTTGTGATTTGCTTAAGTGGTGTCATTGAAAGAGTTAAAAGAACAAATATCAAAGTCCATTCTCCAAAGTGATTTATGATTCTATCAACAGGCTCTGGACCTAATTGATTAAAAATTATTTGATAAGAAATCACATAAATTGGCCAAAGAGAAAGAAAAAAAACTAGAGTTTTAGAATATCTTCTCAATTTAATTTAGAAATTTTTTTTTAAATCCATACCGCTATAGAGACTTGCAACTTCATCTCCATAACCATTAAACATTAAGGTCTTTACTCTAGGCGCCCAAACACCTTCACCTATTATTCTTTCAGTTGCTTGAGACCATCTTGGGTGATCAACATTAGGGTTAACATTTGAGTAAAATCCATACTCTCTAGGTGAAGCCCACATCCATGATGAGGTAGGCATGTTTTCAACAAATTTAATTTTAACAATAGCTTTTGCACTTTTAAAACCATACTTCCATGGAATAAAAATTCTTAGTGGTGCTCCGTTTTGATTAGGGAGTTTTTTACCATACAAACCTGTCACAACTGTTGTCAAAGGATGCATGGCTTCATCAATTCTTAAACCTTCATTATAAGGCCAGTTTAAAACAGGGTATCTTTGACCTTTCATTTGTTCAGGGTCATATACACTTTCAAATTCAACAAATTTTGCTTTATTAGTTGGATTTACTTTTGATAGTAATTTGCTCAAAGAAAAGCCCATCCATGGAATAACCATAGACCAACCCTCAACACATCTTAATCTATATATTCTTTCTTCAGAAATAAACATTTCTGAGATTTCTTCCATAGATAATTTTATTGGTTTTTCAACTTCACCCTCAATAGCTATATCCCAAGGAGTTGTTTTAAATATTTGAGAGTTTCTATAAGGATCACTTTTTGATGTTCCAAACTCATAATAATTATTATAAGTCGTTATGTCTTTATAACTCGTTAATTTATCTCTCTCACTTGCTAAAGATTTATTTAAAAAGGGTATACTAGACATTGCTAATGTGCTTGCACCAAGACCTACAGATTTAATGAAAGATCTTCTTTTTTTATAAATATTCTCTGGTGTAATTTCTGAATTTTTAAATTTTATCATTTTAATTATTTAGAGATATTCCTTTTAACCACTCACTGTCCTCATTTTCATAATGTTCTTTTTTCCAAATAGGAGATCTTTTTTTAATTTCTTCAATTATATATCTGGATAACACAAAAGCTTGATCTCTATGTTTACAAGCTACACCAATAATGATGCTTTTTTCTTTTAAACCTACATATCCTTTAACATGCTCAATAAATACTGCTTTTTCTTTAATATTTAGCTTGTTATCAGCTTCTTCATAAATTTCTTCAAAACTTTTTATAACCATACTTTCTTTGGCATCATAGGTAATACCAGTAACTGTTTTATTTTCATTTAAATCTCTTACAGTTCCAACAAAATATATTACAGCGCCAAATTTCGATTGATTTAAAAAATCTTCTGCTTTTGAAATTTCTATCTTCTCATTTTTTGAAGCATCAATAATTTTAGTATGTAGCATTAACCGCCTCCTATAGGAGGTATAATGCTAAAGTTTTGTTTTTTAACTATTTTATAATTGTCTGAGACAATTTTATCATCAGATGAACAAAAAGCTGATGATTTAATAATTTTTTTAAATGTTTCATTTCCTTTAAATTCTATATCAATAAATTCTATCATTTGGTTTCTAAGATCTTTTATTGAGGAATTTTCAATTAATTCAAAGTCTAAATGGGATTTAGTACTAAATTCTCTAGCTGCGCCAAATAGTTCAACCGATATTTTCATTAAAACATATTTTTTAAAAAATCTGGGAGACCATCAGGGTTTTTCCATAATCCACTTTTTCCACCTTCTTTAATTAATAATTTTACGTTATCAATTTTTAGATGTGGATTTACTATTTTGCTTAAATCATAAATTGTGATTAAGGCAGAGTTAACACCCATTATAGCTTCCATTTCAACACCTGTTTTTGCTACTGCAGAAACTACGCAAAAAACCTCTAATGAACTATCTAATTCATTCATAATTATTTTAGTAGCAGTATGGTCAATTGGAAGTGGGTGACATAAAGGAATCAGTTCACTTGTTTTTTTTACACCCAAAACAGCTGATACTTCAGCTAAGGTAATGGGGTCTCCTTTAGGCATCTTCTTATTTTTAATTAGATCAAAAACTTCTTTTCCAACATAAATTTTACCTGTTGCTAGAGCTCTTCTAAAGGTTTCTTTTTTTGAAGAAACATCAACCATATTAAAAGAATTTTTTTGAAATATTTCTTTCGCCCAATCTTTAAGTTCTTCTTGATTTATAATTTTTAATTTTGACATTAGCCGCCTGTGGTAGATAAATTTTTAGTTAAACCAGTTTCACCAAGTTCTAAATAATGTGATTCTTTTTTAAATTTCATTTGTCCCAAAATGAGATCTTGCAATTCATCTATTTGATCATTTTTTTGCAATAAATGTCTTATACTTATTCCGGTATTGCCAAATAGGCATAATCTAAGATCTCCTCTTGATGTAATTCTTAATCTATTACAACTTCTACAAAAATCTTTAGAATAGGGTGCTATAATTCCAAATTTCCCTTTATATTCTGGATTGATATAATTTAATGACGGTCCTGCATCCTTACCTAGGGTTTGGTAAATCCAATTGTTTTTATTTAAATATTCTTTGAAGATTTTTGAGGATACATGGTATTTTTTAAAATAATCAAGGTTATCTCCAGTTTGCATTAATTCTATATATCTAAAATCTACTTTGTTTTTTTTAATAAATTCTCCCCAAGTCTCAAAATCTTGGTCTGATGCATTTATTCCATTTAAAAGAACTGCATTAATCTTAATATTTTCAAAATTTAAATCTTGTAGGATATTAATTCCTTTTAAAATCTCTGGTAATCGATCATGACCTGTAACATTTTTGAATGTATTTCTATCCAGACTATCAATGCTAATATTAATACCATTTATCCCACTATCTACTAACATCTTTGCTTTTTTGTCTAAATGATAACCGTTTGTGGTAATTACAACTTTTTTTATTCCAGCTTCATGTTTTAAGATTTTAATTATTTCAAAAAAATCATTTCTTACTGTTGGTTCGCCGCCAGTAAGTCTTATTTTATTTACACCTAATTTTGAAAAAACTTTTGCGAGACGTCTTATTTCATCAAGATGAAGAAATTTTCTATTGTCACTTTTATCAATTTGATAACCATTGGGTAAACAATACCCACACTTAAAATTACAAACATCTGTAATTGAAAGTCTTATATATGGAAATGTTCTACCGAAACTATCTATAAGCATGTTTTTTTTATTATTTTTTTATCTTAATAAAAAAAATTACTAACTTCTAGTCTTAGAACCTTTCATTAAAGTTTTATTTTCCAACTGGTCGATAAGAAGATGCAGCTTTTGCAGCTTTTTCTGCAGCTTTGTTAAAATCAACAGCTTCCATGATATTCATGTCTTCAATTGTGCCAGTTGATTGCATTAACATCTTCATACCTGCCATAGTTTCAAAATCTGATCCTTCAATAATAGCTATGAAATCATATGCTCCTCTTAGCGTCATCATTTCTATAAGTTTTCCACCAGCAGCTTCAGTTATTTTTTTTGCAGCCTCTTGTCTATTATCTGAAGGGTTCTTAACGAAACCAGCAAGACCTTGAGTTGAGTATTTACCTAGTACAACAAACTTCATTATTCCTCCTTTTTTATATTTAAATTATAACAAAATTCGCATTTGTTAAAAATGATTTAGGATTAATATGGTTTGAAAATGATTAACTAATTTTTACTTAGTCTATCCATCTCTTTTAATTCAACTTCAAGTTTATCTAGCTCTTCTCCACCAGCCATCATTCCTAATAGCTCTTCTCGGCTAATATCTTTTTTATTAAAAGTTCCTAAGCTTTTACCTCTATTGAGAACAGTAAAACTATTTCCTACAGGATATGCGTGGTGAACATTGTGCGTAATTAAAATTACAGCTAAACCTTGTGAAGCTGCTTTTACAATGTATTTTAAAACCATTGATGCTTGATGAACACCAAGTGCAGAAGTTGGTTCATCTAAAACTAAAACTTTTGCACCAAAATATATAGCTCTTGATATTGCTAAACATTGTCTTTCACCACCAGACATTGTTCCAACTGCTTGAGAAGGATCTCTTACGTCAATTCCAATTTGACCCATTCTTTCAGCAGCAATTTGATTTGCCTTTTCAATATCGAAAGTTTTTAAAAAAGGTAGTCCCTTTAATGGCTCTCTTCCCATAAAAAAGTTTCTTGTGACACTCATTAATGGAACTAAAGCTAAGTCTTGGTAAACAGTTCCAATTCCCATATCCAAGGCATCTTTTGGTGAGTCAAAAACAGTTTTTTTACCTTCAATTACTATCTCACCTTCATCGGGTTTATGAACACCTGCTAAAGTTTTAATTAATGTAGATTTTCCTGCACCATTGTCACCAAGTAAACACATGATCTCACCTTTTTTTAATTTCATAGTGACATCTTTAAGAGCAATCACTTTTCCAAAAAATTTACTAATGTTGTTAAATTCAATTAAATTTTCTGACATTATTTTGTCTCTGTTACTCTTTTTCTAATGTAATTATTAAACACTACAGCAATTAACATCATTGCTCCTAAAAACACTTTAAACCAATCAGTATCAACATCTGTATAAAATATTCCCATAGATACAGTTCCAAATATTAATGCTCCGAAAGCTGCACCAATTGCGGAACCATACCCTCCGGTTAACAAGCACCCACCAACGACTGCTGCTGCAATTGCTTCTAATTCTTTTAAATTTCCTCTCATAGTATCTGCAGAACCAGCATCTAAAACTTGAATAGTTGCAAAAATAGTTGCTGCAACTGCTGTTCCAATGAATAAACTTATTTTAACTCTTCCAACAGGTACACCAACATTTGTTGCACCATTCTTGTCTCCTCCTGATGCAAAAATCCAGTTTCCATATCTAGTCTTCATTAATATCCATGTTGCAAAAAGCGTAGCTGCAATAAACCATATTACTGAAGGAGGAATGCCAGTAGCTAAAGGAGTTCCATCAGTTCTTAATGCAATTAAATTCATTGAACCTAACCAAGTAAACAACCATTTGAAAGTATCAGTTGCAAACATCCACGCGATTGGATCATTCTCTATTAAAACTCTTAAACCAGGAACTTGAGTTCTTCCTGTAATTAATCTTGTGATTGCTAATGTAGCACCTCTTAAAATAAATAACATTGCTAGAGTTACGATAAAAGATGGAAGTCCAGTTCTAACAACAAGGATACCATTAAAGTATCCAACTAGTACCGCCATCGCAAAAGCAAAAATAATACTTACCCATAAAGGCCAACCCCAATAAATAGCAGGTATTGCTATACAAATTCCTGCAAAACCAATCATAGATCCAATTGATAAATCAAATTCACCACCAATCATTAGCATTGCTGCAGCAATTGCAATAATTCCTAAATTTGCAGAGACATCTAAAAAGTTTAGAGTTCCATAAGCACTAAACATTCCTGTATCACCTGCAACTATTCCAAAAAATATGAATACTAAAATCGCACCACCAACAGCACCTAATTCTGGTCTATTTAAAAGCAATCTTAGTTTTGATACCTCTTTAAGTCTTTCGTCTTGACCTGAAGTTTTTTTTGATGCGATACTTTTTGCTTTATCTGACATTAAATTGAATTTTGTTTAGAAAAAAGGCCTAACTAAAAGTAGCTAGGCCTTTTAAAGTATTTTTTTATCTGTAACCTTGAGCTGCCCACTTAATTACTTTAGCAGCATTGTCAGGAGTTACGAAACCAGGACCAGTCATAACTACACCAGCTGGCATTGTTCCATATCTCATGTACTGACCAAAAATTGCTATTGGTAAGTAACCTTGTAGGTATTGTTGTTGGTCAATTAAAAACTCTACTTTACCTGCAGCAGCAGCTTTTAACATTCCTGGTGACATATCAAATGTACCAAGTTTAACTTTACCAACTTTTCCTGCAGATTCTAAAGCTTTAAGAGCAGCTTCACCTGCAAGACCAGCACCTAAAGTTAGGATAGTGTCATATCCACCACCTAATTTAGCAGCAACAGCTTTTTGAATTTCTGTTGGGTCATTAGAAGTTCCTAAGATGTCAACTGATCCACCAAAACCTTTTTTGAATCCAGCACATCTTCTGTCTAGCGCGACGTTTCCAACTTCGTGGTTAACACATAGTGCTTTTTTACCACCAGCAGCTTTCATTTTTTGTCCGCCACCTACACCAGCTTCAAACTCAGTTTGTCCTACGTGAGCACTGATACCTAGTGAAGCAAAGTCATCTGAACCAGAGTTCATTGAAATTACTGGAATACCAGCAGCGATAGCAGCTTTAACAGATTTTCCTAAAGCAGCAGCATCTGGAAGAGTAATCACAATACCTTTTGGTTTTTGTGAAACTGCGTTGTCAATTAATTTAGCCATTTCAACCATGTCGAAAGTAGCAGGTGCAGTGTACTTGCAAGATATTCCCATATCTGCACATCCTTTATCTACACCATTCTTAGCAACAGACCAAAACGGGTCGTTAGCTTGTCCGTGAGATACAACGATCACGTCCACTGCTAAAGCAGACACTGATAGCATAACCCATGCAACAAAAGCTAATAATGATTTGTATAATGTTTTCATTATATTTCCCTCTCGTTATTAAAAAGTTAACTTTTAAAGTTGGCACGTTAACATAGAAAAAACTGAGTTGTAAAGACGACAACTTTAAAATGTATAGATTTTATACACAGTTTATAATTATTTTAGATTTTCTATTATTAGTTGAATTAAAATTTAATTTTAATTTGTTTTTTTTGTTTCAAAGAACTTGATGCAGCATTAGCAATGATTAGAGCCCTTCTCCCATCCTCAAAACTAGATATGGGTTTGTTTTTCTTAATTGTATATCTAACCAGTTCATCCAGTTGGAGTTTGTATGCATCAATATATCTATCAATAAAAAAATTAAGAAGAGGTTTTTTTTGAGAAGTGTTATTTTTGGTAAATATTTCTGTCTCGTTTTCTTTTTTATTTCCAGAAATCAACATTCCTTTAGATCCAAACAACTCTACTCTTTGATCATAGCCAAAACTACAATGTCTTGAATTAGTAATTATACATTGCACACCTTTTTTTGATCTTAAAATACATGAGGCAAGCTCATAATCTTTAATTTTATCAAATTTTTTGTCAGAAATATTGCTTCCTGTTGAAAAAATTGACTCTATCTCATCTTTTTCCAAATAAAATCTAGCTAAATCAAAGTCATGTATCATCATGTCTTTAAATATACCTCCCGAAACTTTTAAATAATTTAAAGGAGGAGGGGCAGGATCTCTGCTTGTTATTATAATTTTTTCTAGCCTTCCTATCTTTCCTTTTAGAAGTTCTTTTTTTAACGAACTATGACCTGGGTCATACCTTCTGTTAAATCCCAACTGTATTTTTGGATTTAGTTTTTTAATTTTTCTTAGGCATTTGTTAACTTTATCAATATTTAAATCTAAAGGTTTTTCACAGAAAATTACTTTTTTATACTTAGCAGCTTCTTCAATTAATTTGATATGCGTTGGTGTACTTGAAGCAATAAAAATTAGATCTATATCTTTATCTTTGAAAGAAATTTGAGGATTACTTATAGATGTAGAGTTAAATTTTTTTGATAATTTTTGATTAAGTTTTGTATTAATATCAAAAGTATATTTTAAGTTAAAACTTTTATGAGAAAATAAATTTTCAGCATGCATTTGACCAATTCTTCCAAGACCAATTAAAGCAACCTTAATCATAGTTTAACCCATTTTTTTGAATTGCTAGATTTTTTACATGCATCAATAAATTTAGCAGTTTCATATCCATCATCTTCGTTAGGATAAAAAGTTCTTTTTTTTGATTTTAATGATTCAGCAAACTCTCTATAAATATTAGAAAAAGCATCCAAATAACCTTCAGGATGACCAAATTTTATTCTAGAAAATTTTTTTGAAAAACTTGCGTCATGAAATCCTCTTTCTAATATTCTAACAGCTCCCTTTGAAGGATTAAATTTTAAATAAGTTGGATCATTTTGCACCCATTCTAAACTTCCTTTAGATCCAAAAATTCTTATTCTTAAACCATAAACTCCACCTCTCGCAGTACAACTTGTCCAAAACATTCCTTTTGCACCATTATCAAATTCAATTAATACTTTAGCGTTGTTATCCATTTTAACTGATTTTGATACTTGAGTAATATCAGCAAAAACTTTTTTTGTTTTTAATCCAGACATATAACTGGCAAGATGACAAGCATGAGACCCAAGCTCGTTTAAAACTGTAGAGACGCCTACAATTTTTTTATCAAGTTTCCAACGAAACATTTTTCTAGAGTTTTTTTTAGTTATAGTTTTTCCTTCACTCCAGTCTTGAACATACTCAAAATTAATATCTTCTACTTTGCCAATTTTTCCTTTTTCAATTAATACTTTGGCTTCTCGAACCATTGGGTAGGCTGAATAATTATGTGTAAGAGCATATTTAATTTTCCTATTTTTTTTTATTTTATTAAATAAACTTTTGGCTTGTTTTAGATCAGCAGCAAAAGGTTTGTCAGAAATAATATGAATGTTTTTATCGATAAACTTTTCAGCAATAATTTGATGACTTCCTGGTGGTGTCATTATTGATACAACATCAATTTTATCTTTTCGAAGACTTTCTTTGTTGGCCATGGTTAAATAATTTGAATAACATCTATCTTCACTCACACCGATACTCTTTCCAAACGAAGTTGATTGTTTTGAATTTCTTGAAAAAACTCCTGCTACAATTTCATATTTGTCATCAAACCTTGATGAAATTCTGTGCACGTGACCAATCCAAGAATTAGGTCCACCTCCAATGATACCTAGTTTTAATTTTTTAGATTTCATTTTTAAAACTTATATATATAAGACTTATTTATGTCAGTAAAATTAGGAATAGCACCGATTGCATGGAGTAACGATGACATGCCAGAATTAGGAGGTGATACTTCTTTAGAACAATGCTTATCAGAAGCAAGTCAGGCAGGTTTTATTGGAATTGAGTCTGGAGGAAAATTTCCCAAAACATCTGAGGAGTTAATTCCTAAATTAAAAGAGTTTAATTTAAATCTTTGCTCAGGTTGGTATGGAGCAAACTTAAGAAAAAATAACGTTATTGAGGAAAAAAATTTAATTCAAGATCAGCTAAAATTATTTAAAGACTGTAACTCACCATGTATGGTTTTTGCAGAAGTTTCAGGTTCAATTCAAGGAGATCCGAATAGAAAACTTTCTACAAGACCAAAGATGGATCTTGATGAAGCTAAAGAGTACTATTTAAAAATTTCTGAAATGGGAAAATATTTAGCAGATGAAGGAATGCCTCTTGCTTACCATCATCATATGGGAACAGTTATAGAAACTGAGGAAGACACTATAAGATTGTTAGAAAATACTGATGATAGTGTTAAACTTACTTTAGATACTGGCCATATGTTGTTTGCTCAGGGTAATTCTTTAAAAATTTTAAAAGATTTCAGCGAAAGACTTATTCATATGCACTGCAAAGATATTAGAAAAGATGTTTTAGAAAAATCTTTGAAAGAAGATTTAAGTTTTAGAGGAGCATTTTTAGAGGGAGCTTTTACAGTACCTGGAGATGGCTGTATTGATTACAAACCGTTATTTGATGTATTAAAAGAAAAAAATTATACTGGTTGGTTGGTAGTTGAAGCTGAGCAAGATCCAGCAAAAGCAAATCCTTTTGAATATGCAAAGATTGGTTACAAATATCTAACCGAAACCTTAAATAAAAGTAATATTGAGATTTATAAAAATTGATTATCTATAAATAGAAGTAAGTTCGTTATTTCCTGCTGCAACACAAGGAGATTTGAAACAAGTACCAACAATCCATTCAGAACCAGGATCAGGTAAAAAATTTGAAGACATAACAAATATCACACCCATTTCAACCGCTTGACCAGCTTTACCTTCAGCTTTTATTCTTGGATCAGGATCAGTTTTTACTTTTGAGTCATCAGAAAATGGATTTTCTATTTTTAAATTTTCATTTATATAATTAACAACTTTATCAGCTATCCATTCACCATTACATGGATCACCCCAAACAGTGAATTTACCTTCATCGTTATTACCACACTTGTTAATTTCATCATTAATTAGATCAACTACTTTATTGTGATTTTCTTTTACTAAATTAGCTTTAGCTTCAACTGCTGGTCTTGTACTTGCTGTCCAAATTAACATACCAACTACAAAGATTGCAGATGCTGAGACTAAAAATTCTAAAAATCCAAAATTTTTGAAATTAATTTTCATATTAAAGTTTTACAATTTTAGATTTTTCTAACTTTTCCTCAAAAAAATCAATAATATTTTGAATTGTCTCTTTACCCATTCTTGTCATACATTCATCGGTAAAAGCTGCAGTATGTGGACTTAAATAAACTTTTTCATTTTTAAGAAGTGGATTATTGTCATCAGGTGGTTCTTTTTTAAAAACATCAATTCCAGCTCCAAAAATTAAATTTTCATTGAGTGCTTTATCAAGATCTTCTTCATGAATAATTCCACCTCTTGCTGCATTAATGATAATGCAAGTTTTTTTCATAGTTTTTAATAAATCATAATTAATTAAATTTTCAGTTTTATCTGTTAAAGGCATATGGAGCGAAATAACATCCATAGTTTTTACTGCTTCAGCTAGATCATCTACTTTTTTTCCACCTAGTTCTTCAATTTTATCTTTGTCTACAAATGGATCATAAACAAACACATTCATTTCGAAACCTAGACATCTTTTGATTAAAGCTTTTCCTATTCTTCCAAACCCCATTATTAAAAAATTTTTTTTCCAAACTTCTATTGTTTTTGGTAATTTATTTCTGTCTTTAAAGTTTCCGTCTCTTACTGTCTTGTCAAATAAGTCTTTTCTTTTTGCAATATTTAACAGAACAAACATTACATGTTCTGCAACTGTAACAGCATTAGCGTTAGCTGTTATTGCTATTTTTATATCTTTTTCTTTAGCTTTTTTTAAATCGATATTATCGTAACCGACACCATGTCTTGAAATAATTTTTAAATTTTTCGCCTCTTCAAAGGTTTCACCAGGAAGCTTTGCAATTCTTATTGATGCACCATCGCAATCTTTTAATTTTGATTTCAAATTTTCTACCGAAGTGTCGTCAGTTACT
>CACGHF010000003.1 GCA_902572775.1 uncultured Pelagibacteraceae bacterium | reverse complement strand
AAGATATATCTGAAAAGAAATATTAAAAACGATAAGTTCAATAAAGAAATTTTATCAATAAATTTAGAAAAAAAAATTATATATAAAGAGGATATAATATTAGAAAGCTTATATAGGGGTGCTACTGATCAAAAAATACCAGCAAATACAATAATAGAGTTTGCAGGAATTTATGGATTTAAGGTAGATTTTCAAAGAGACATTAGGAAAGGTGATAAATTTCAAATTATGTACGAAATTTATTTAAATGAAAAAAAAGAAATTGTCGAAACAGGAGAAATTCTATATGCAAATTTAAAATTAAGTGGTTCTGATAATAGTTTATATTATTTTGATTTTAAAGGTAGTGAGGGACATTATGATAAAAATGGAAAAAGTGTAAAGAAAGCATTAATGAAAACTCCAATCAATGGAGCAAGACTTTCATCACCTTTTGGCATGCGAAAACATCCTATAGATGGCTATAATAAAATGCATAGAGGGACTGATTTCGCTGCACCAATGGGTACACCAATAATGGCTTCAGGTGATGGAGTTGTAAAAAAAGCAGGTTGGTGTGGAGGGGGCGGTAATTGTGTAAAAATTAAGCATAATTCAACATATCAAACAGTATATGCACATATGTCAAAATTCGCTCGAGGAATCAAAACAGGAGTAAGAGTTAAACAAGGACAAACTATTGGATATGTTGGATCGACAGGTAAATCTACAGGCCCACATCTTCATTATGAAGTGATTGTAAATGGAAAAAAAGTTAATTCTCAAAAATTAAAGCTACCGTCTGGAAAAATCTTAAAAGGAGAAGAAAGAAAAATTTTTGAGACTAATAAAATTAAATTAGATGTTCTTAAATCTGAAAAAATAATAGGATTAAACTAATTTATTTCTACCTGGGATTTTGCAATTTTTTCAATTTGAGTTTCATCCGACTCAACTAGATTTTTATCAGAGTTTTTTTCAGAGTTTTCAATATTTTCCTCACTAATTTCAGAATTTTCAGATTTAATTTCTAAATTTTTTTCTCTCTTAAAACTTTCTCTCTCATTAAGTATTCTGGTAAAATGATCTGCGTGTTGTAAATAATTTTCAGATAAAATTTTATCACCATTTGAGAGAGCTTCCCTAGCTAAATCATTATATTTTTCAATTAATTTTGGTGCATTATGATTATTTCTTCCAGGCGCTTTTCTTTTAAAGTTATCATTATTTGAAAAGTTAGAGCCATATTTTGAATTATCCCCATTTGATTTAAAATTTCTTGCACTTCTTCTAAAATTGTTTCTTCTATTATTATTATTATTTCTAAATGTTACCATGATTTTAATAATTATATTTTTGTACTAACAATACACCTATAATTGTTACCTAAGTCTTTTTGAGCACTATTTATATAAAAACCTTCTCTTTTTAATAAGTTTATAACTTTATTTTTTTGATCAAATCCGATCTCTAAAATAAATTTGCCATTTTTTTTTATCAGTTCAGAAGATTTTTTAATTACTTTTCTGATTTCTGATAAACCATCTAATCCACCATTTAATGCAAGTTTGGGCTCAAACTCCACAACATCTTTTTCCAAATACTTTAACTTATAATTTTCAATATAAGGAGGATTAGAAACAATTAAATCATATTTTCCTAAATCGAATTTGTCAACATTTGATTTATATAATTTCAATCTTGAACTTACTTTAAGATTAATTGCATTAATTTTACTTATATTTAGACATTTTTTACTTATATCTATACCAGTTCCATAAAAATTTTTTCTTTCTTTTAAAATAGATAAAAGAATACATCCTGAACCAATACCTATATCTAAAATATTTATTTTATTTTTATGTTTGGTTAAACTCAAAATATTTTCAACAATTAACTCTGAGTCAGGTCTTGGTATTAATGTATCATTTGTAACAAAAAACTCTGAATTCCAAAAAAACTTTTTATTAGTTAGATAGGCTATTGGTTTACCTAAAGATCTTTGTTTAATTAAGTCATAAAAATAATTTAAATCATTTTGCTTAAGAAGATTATTAGAATTCAATAAAATAAAACTTCTATCTTTATTAATTGTTTTTGCCATTAAAATTTCAGAATCTAGTTTTGGATTTAATATAAATTTATTCCTTAATATTTTTGCGCCCTGAATTATAGCTGAATTAATATTCATATATTATTTTAAATTATTAAGGCTTTCTTCTTGTGCTTGTAAAGTTAGAGACTCAATCATTTGATCAAATACTTCTCCTTCTAGAAATTCATCTAATTTGTGTAGCGTTAAATTTATTCTATGATCTGTTACCCTTCCTTGGGGAAAATTATAAGTCCTTATTCTTTCCGATCTATCTCCTGTACCAATTTTTGTTTTACGATCTTGAGACCTTTCTTGATCTATTCTTGATCTTTCAAGTTCATAAATTCGAGCTCTCAAAATTTTCATTCCTTTTGCCTTATTTTTATGTTGTGACTTTTCATCTTGCTGCGATACGGATAACCCGGTTGGTATGTGAGTAATTCTAACAGCGCTATCAGTTGTGTTTACAGATTGACCTCCTGGTCCTCCGGCTCTAAAGACATCAATTCTTAAATCGGAATCATTTATTTTCAAATCAACCTCCTCTGCTTCAGGCAAAACTGCGACTGTGGCTGCTGAGGTATGCACTCTTCCTTGTGTTTCTGTATCTGGAACTCTTTGCACTCTGTGAACCCCACTTTCATATTTTAATGTTGAATAAATATTACTTCCCTTGATCAAAGCTATAACTTCTTTTAATCCTCCAGCGTCACTTCTTGAAATTGAAATCAATTCTAAAGACCATTTCTTTTTATGGCTTACTTTTTCATACATTTTAAAGAGATCTGATGCAAACAAACTTGCTTCTAACCCACCAGTTCCTGCTCTAATTTCAATTATTGCATTTTTTTTATCTGCCTCATCCTTAGGTAATAAAAAAAATTTTAACTTTTTTTCATTAACCTCTTGTTTATTTTGTAATTCTATTAATTCTAATTCTGCCATTTTTTTTAACTCTTCATCTCCAGAACTATCGTTTAATATTTTTTCTAAATCTTCTTTTTCAACTTGAAAAGAAATATATTCTTTAGCATTTTCAACTATTTCATTTAAATCAGAATACTCTTTTGATTTTTCTGCAAATAACTTCTTATCTAATTCACCTGATGATAAATCTTTTTCTAAAGATGAATGTTTTTTTATCAGATCTTCAATCGTTTTTAGGGGAATCATGGTTATTTCTCTAGCTCAGATGCTTTCTTCTCAACTTCACTAATTACTTTGTTGATTATATCTTTAGTTAAAACTTTTTCGTTCTGAACACCAGATAAATAAAGCATATTATTGCCCTTGCCCCCTCCTGTAATTCCAACATCTGTCATTGCTGCTTCTCCTGGTCCATTAACAACACAGCCAATAATTGATAAAGTTATGGGTGTTTTAATATGAGCTAATTTTTCCTCTAAAATTTTAACTGTGTCAATCACCTCAAATGCTTGTCTCGCACACGATGGACAGGATATTATCTTCACACCTCTATTTCTTAAATTAAGTGATTTTAATATTTCGTTGCCTATTTTTACTTCCTGAGTTGGATTATCAGATAAGGAAATTCTTATTGTGTCTCCAATTCCATCCATCAACAAACTACCAAGACCAATTGATGATTTTATGCTACCAGAAACAAAACTGCCTGCCTCTGTAATTCCAAGATGTAAAGGATAATTTGTAACTTTAGATAGCTGCCTGTATGCTGCAATAGATAGAAATACATCTGATGACTTGACACTAATTTTAAAATTAAAAAAGTCTTTATCCTCTAAGATTTTAATATTCCTCTGAGCACTTTCTACTAAAGCTTCTGGGCAAGGCTCTTTAAATTTTTCTAAAATATCTTTTTCTAGTGAGCCTGCATTAACTCCAATCCTTATTGAACAATTGTTATTCTTTGCAGCTTTTAATACTTCATGAATCTTAGATGCATCTCCAATATTTCCTGGATTAATTCTTAAGCAGCTAGCTCCATTTTCTGCTGCCTCAATAGCTCTTTTATAATGAAAATGAATATCTGCAACCACTGGTATTGAGACATGCTTTATAATTTCTTTTAGTGCTAATGTTGAGCTCTCATCGGGACAAGAAACTCTTACAATGTCTGCACCTTCCTCTGTTATATCATTTATTTGTTTAATAGTTGCTTTAACATCAGTAGTTAAAGTGTTCGTCATTGATTGAACAGAAATTGGGTTATCACCACCAATCTTTACTCTTCCAACATTTATTACTTTGGTTTTTCTTCTTTTAATATCTCTAAAAGGTCTTAAGCTCATTATGATCAGTCTAATTTAAACTCTTTATGTAAAGCTGCTATAGCTCTTTTAGCATGCTTAACAGAAACTAGAACTGAAATTTTTATCTCTGAAGTAGAAATAACCAAAATATTAATTTTTTTTGAAGCTAGAGCTTGAAACATTCTATATGTTATTCCCGGAGTAGTTATCATACCAACGCCTATAATAGAAATTTTAGAAACACCTTTATCAAATGATATTTTTTTAAAAGATATTTTTTTATTTTGTTTAATTAATTTTTCTGTTTTTTTTAAATCTTCAGATTTTATTGTAAATGTAAGATCAGTTTCTTTGCCATCTAAAGATATGTTTTGAACTACCATATCTACATTTATAAGATTATTTGATAGTGGTTTAAAAATTGATGCAGCAACACCTGGTCTATCTTTCACACCTATAATGGTGATTTTAGCATCATTTTTGGTTGATGAAATTCCAGTTATAATCTGATTGCTAAAAATTTTTTTAGAACCTGTAATTAAAGTTCCACTCTTTGAAACAAAAGAAGATTTGACCTTGATATCAATCTTATTTAATTTAGCGTCTTGAACTGATGTGGGCTGCATTACTTTTGAGCCAAGTGATGCCATTTCTAACATCTCATCATAAAATATTTTTTTAATTTTTTTTGCTTTTTTATATTGTCTTGGATCTGTAGTATAAACTCCATCTACGTCAGTATAAATTATACATTCATCAGCTTTAATAAATTTTGCAAGCATAATTGCTGTTGCATCAGATCCACTTCTTCCTATAGTCGTAATCCTAAAATCATTGCTAACACCCTGAAAACCAGTGATTATAGGTATTCCACCTGAATTTATATATTTATTTATTTCTTTAATTCCTACTGAACTAATCCTTGCACTTGAATGAGGACCATCTGTTAAAATAGGTAATTGCCAAGACGTCCAAGATCTTGATTTAAACCCATTATGCTTTAGTCTACCAGCAATAAGCGCACATGATACTTGTTCTCCAGTCGAAACTAATGCATCATATTCTGCTCTATCAAAATTGCTACTTATAAGTTTAGATTTATTAACTAACTCATTTGTCACACCACTCATTGCCGATGAAACAACTACTACCTTATTTTTTTTCTTTTTGTAAAAAGCAATAATTTTGCATACCTTTTTAATTCTATCTATAGTTCCTACAGATGTTCCACCAAATTTTAATACGATAGTTTTCATGCTAGCTTTAATTATTAATATTTAATAAATAATGGATAAAATACATCTAAATTATTATGTCAACTATTTATCACAATGACTAGCGTAAATAAAAAAGAAATAGATAAATTTTCTAAAATGGCTAATGAATGGTGGGATCCAGAGGGTAAATTCAAACCACTTCATAAATTTAATCCAACAAGGATAAAATATATAAAGGAAAATATTATTAATAATTTCAAATTAAAAAATAAATTCAGGCCTTTATCGGGAATAAATATTTTAGATATTGGATGTGGTGGAGGCTTACTATCTGAACCAATGTCAATAATGGGTGCAAACGTGACAGGTATTGATGCATCAGATAAAAATATAAAAATTGCAAAACTTCATTCAAAAAAAAATAAGCTAAAAATTAATTATTTATGTTCGTCACCTGAAAAACTTAAAATTAAAAAAAAATTTGATGTTATTTTAAATATGGAAATTGTTGAACATGTAGAGGATATAGATTTTTTTTTAAAATCTTGCTCAAAACTTTTAAAAAAAAATGGAATAATGTTTGTTGCAACAATCAATAAAACTTTAAAATCTTATATTTTTGCAATTGTTGGAGCAGAATATGTTTTGAGATGGCTTCCAATTGGAACACACGAGTGGGAAAAATTTGTTAAACCTGAGGATCTTAAAAAAATTTTAATAAAATATGATTTATCTCTCAATAAATTAGAGGGTATGAATTTTAATATAATTAAAGATGAATGGAGTATTTCTAGAGATTTATCTGTAAACTATATAGCAAAGTTCATTAAAAACTAATTTTCTTTTTCATCTATCCAAGGGATCATTTGAGCATCTATGCCTTCTTCTTTTAATTCTTTTAAATCTTCCTTTGATGCATTACCGTAAATACCCTTTGATTTTTTTTTACCATTATAATGAATTGATCTCGCCTCATAAGCAAAATTGTCACCAACAAAATTAAAATTAGCTTTAATAAATTTTTGATAATCTTTTATAGTTTTTTTTACTTCATTATATTTTTCCAAGTTTATTTTTTCATTAATTTTTAACTTGTTACTTATTAGCTGAGGTGCCATAATTGTTTTTTCAATTTTTACTGAATTACAATTGTGACAATTCAAAAGTTTTTTCTTTTTTAATCTTTCATACTCGTTTGAAGAGGCAAACCAACTATCAAATTTTAAATCACATTCTTTGCAAAAAAGTTTATATTTAATCATGATTATTAGTTAATCATACAATTTGGATTTTCAATAAGTTAACTTCTATAGTCTGCATTAATTTCAATATATTTTTTTGTTAAATCCATTGTATAAGCTGTAAAGTTTTTGTTTCCTGTAAAAGTTTCAATATTTATTTCTATATTTTCAGATTTCATATAATTTGCTGTTTGCTTTTCATCGTAATTTTGATTTAATTTTCCTCCTTCTACAATTAATATACTCCCAAATTTAATTAACAATTTATTTAGATTTATTCTAGGTCCAGCTTTACCAATTGCCATTATAACTCGTCCCCAATTTGGGTCTTCTCCAGCAATTGCAGTTTTTACTAGTGGAGAATTTGCAACTGAGAAAGCAATTTTTTTTGCATCTATCTCATTTTTACATTTACTAACATTTATTGTTATGAATTTTGATGCTCCTTCACCATCTGTAACAACTCTTTTAGCTAGATTTAAAAGAACGTTATTTAAAGCTTTATCAAAATTTTTAATTTTATTTTCATTTATATTTTTTACTTCTGAATGTTTTACTTCATTGGTTGCAAAAATAGTTGCCATGTCATTGGTGCTAGTGTCCCCGTCACAAGAAATAGAGTTAAATGTATTAGTTATATTTTTTTTTAATAACTTACCTAAAATATCATTAGATAAAGTTGCATCAGTAAATACATATGCAAGTGTCGTAGCCATATTTGGATAAATCATACCAGATCCTTTGGCAATACCATAAATTTTTACTTTTTCACTTCCAATATGACATTCTTCCATAGCTAATTTTGGCTTCGTATCCGTGGTCATGATTGCAAGTGCTGCTTTCATCCAAATAAATTTATTTTGGGTATAACTAATCTTTTTAATTAAAGTTGGAATATTATTATATATTTTTTCATATGGAAAAATTTCTCCGATAGTACCCGTGCAACCAAAAATTATATTTTTTGAAGAAATTTTTTTAGGATTATCTTCGTCTTCCTCTTGTTTTTTATTTAGTTGTTTAGCTGTTAAATCAGCTATTTTTTTTAAACTTTCATATCCTTGCTTTCCAGTGAAAGCATTGGCGTTTCTTGTATTTACAATGAGAGAATATATTTTTTTTGGTCTTTGGTTTAAATTCCATTTTATATTTTCAGATACTATTTTTGATTGTGTATAGACAGAAGCGTAATTAGCGCCTTCTCTAAAATAGAACATTGTTAAATCATCTCTGATATCTTTATATAAATTTGCTGAAACAACTGAAATTGAAAGACCGTCTAAATGATCAAGGTCTTGAAAATCAATCATTTTAGTATTTTTTGATTGAGATGATAAAAAATTTGTTAAATTAATTCCCATATTGTTTAAATTATTTATTTAATACATATATTAAACAATATAAGTAAAGAATAAATCAAATAGTCATGTTTAACCCATTAAATTTAATTACAAAATTTATCAAATCTAGTAATCAAAAGGAGCTAGATAGAATTGGTAAAATTATTGAAAAAATAAACTTACATGAGAAAAATTTTAAAAATTTAAATGACGACGAATTTCCAAAAAAAACCGATGAATTTAAAAATCAGTTAAAGGAAGGAAAATCTTTAGACGAGTTACTTCCAGAAGCTTTTGCTTTAGTCAGGGAGGCTGCCAAACGAACTCGAAATGAAAGACACTTTAACGTTCAGTTGATAGGAGGTGTAGCCTTACACGAGGGCAAAATTGCTGAAATGAGAACTGGAGAAGGAAAAACTTTAACCATAACTCTTGCTGCTTATTTAAATGCATTAAACGGTAAAGGAGTTCATATAGTAACAGTAAATGATTATCTTGCAAAAAGAGACTCGGTTGAAATGGGGCAAATTTATAATTTTCTAGGCCTCTCATCAGGATTTATTAATAATTATCAAGATGATGCAGAACGTAAACAAAACTATAATTGTGATATCACTTATGCAACTAATAGTGAATTAGGTTTTGATTATTTAAGAGATAATATGAAATTTTCTGAAGAGCAAATGGTTCAGAGAGATCATAATTTTTCAATAGTAGATGAAATAGACTCTTGTTTGATAGATGAAGCAAGAACACCTTTAATAATTTCTGGAGCGGCAGAAGATAAGGCTACACAATATTCAATAATTGATAGATTAATAAGAATTTTAAATCAAAAAGATTATGAAATTGATGAGAAAGAAAAAAATATTAACTTAACCAATGATGGAATAAATAATATTGAAAAACTTTTTTCTAATGCTGGTATTTTAAAAAATAATAATTTTTATGACCCAGAAAATTTACATTTAGTTCACCACGTTAATCAAGCTTTGCGAGCAAATCATTTATTTGAAAAGGGTAGAGACTATATTGTTAAAGATGGAAGTCTTAAAATTATTGATGAACTTACTGGGAGAATTTTAGAAGGCAGGCGTTTTGGAGATGGTTTACATCAAGCTTTGGAGGCCAAAGAAAAAATTCAAGTACAGGCTGAAAATCAAACGCTAGCTTCAATAACCTATCAAAATTATTTTAAACTTTATAAAAAAATATCTGGTTGCACTGGTACAGCCGCTACAGAATCTGAAGAGTTTTATGAAATTTATAATCTACCAGTTGTTGTTATTCCAACAAACAAAGAAATGATCCGAAAGGATTTTAATGATTTAATTTTTAGAACAGAAAAAGAAAAGAATGATGCAATTGTAGAAAAAATAATTGAGAGAAACAAATTGGGTCAGCCTATTTTAGTATTTACCTCAAGCATTAACAAATCTGAAGTTTATTCAAATTTACTAAATAAAAAAAATATTAAACATGTAGTTTTGAATGCAAAAAATCATGAGAATGAAGCTGAAATAATTGCAAATGCAGGAAAGGAAAATTCATTAATTATTACAACAAGTATCTCTGGAAGAGGAGTCGATATTCAACTTGGTGGTAAAAAAGGTTCTATCCCAGAAGAACACCTTAAAATAAATAAAGATAAAATTAAATCATTAGGGGGTTTATTTGTAATTGGCACAGAAAGAATGGAGTCTAGAAGAGTCGATAACCAGGCTAGAGGGAGATCTGGAAGACAAGGAGATGAAGGTAGTTCTGTATTTTATGTTAGTCTTGAAGATGATTTAATGAGAATTTTTGGATCAGAATCTATGAATAGTATGCTAGAAAAACTTGGACTTAAAGACGGTGAAAGTATTGATCATCCATGGATTAACAAAGCATTAGAGAGAGCCCAACAGAAAGTAGAAGCTAGAAATTTTGATATAAGAAAAACACTCATCAAATTTGATAATGTTCTTAATGATCAAAGACATGTTGTGTTTTCACAAAGAAAAAATGCGATGAATAGTGACAATATCTTTGATTATTCAGATGAATTTTTAAGAGAAATATCTGATGATTTAATAAAGCTAAAAATTTCAAATTTATCCAATCCAAAAAGCAATGAATTTTATAATAAAACTAAGCAAATAATTGGAAAAAGTTTTGAAGAATCTGAGTTTAAAGATTTAATTGAAGCAAAAGATAAGGATTTTAGAGAAAAAATTTCTAATAAATTTCAAGAAACAAGAAATGATCGAATTAAACTTCTGGGTGAAGATCATGCAAAAGAAATTGAAAAAAGAATTTTTCTGCAATCGATTGATTTAAATTGGAAATCACATATCCAATATTTGGAGCAATTAAGACAAGTTATAGGCTTAAGATCTTATGGTCAGAGGGACCCATTGGTTGAATATAAAAAAGAAGCATTCGAATTATTTTCAAATCTTCTAGAAAAATTAAAATTAGATTATGTAACAATTCTTATGAACTTAAGAGTCGTGGTCGAAACAAACCAAAATGAAGAAAGCAAAAGAGAAGATAAATTTCAACAAATTGCAAAAAATAAAAAAATAGGGAGAAATGAGCCATGTTATTGTGGTTCTGGCAAAAAATATAAGCACTGCTGCGGTGCTTTATAAAATTTAAATTAGTAAAAAGATTGAAGAAACTAAAATTAATCCACCAATAATTGCTAGTAATATTTTTTTTGATTTAAAAATTTGATCCAAATTATTTTTCTTAATAGTTAATGTACTTAGATCTTCAGTACTAGACATAAAACCATCGTTTCTTCCAATTTTAAGAAATTTATTTTTTCTCTCATTCATTATTTCTTCGGAAGATAACTCATCAAAATAATTTAAATTTCTTGTTAAAGTTTCCCTCACATTATTTAATATTATATCTCTATCTCTATGCGCACCACCTAAAGGTTCTTCAATTATTTCATCAATAACTTTTAATTTTAATAAATCTTTAGCTGAAAGTTTCATGGCTTTCGCAGCATCAAGCATTTTTTTTGGGTCTCTCCATAGAATAGTTGCACATCCCTCAGGGGATATTACTGAATAAATTGCATTTTCTAGCATAAGGACTTTATTTGATGAAGCTAATGCAATTGCTCCACCAGAACCACCCTCGCCTATAATTATCGCAATTGTTGGCACTTTGAGCTCCATACAGCATTCGATTGATTTTGCAATTGCTTCGGCTTGTCCTCTCTCCTCTGCTCCTACGCCTGGATATGCTCCTGGAGTATCAATAAAAGAGATTATGGGAATATTAAATTTGTTAGCTAGGTTCATTAATCTTATAGTTTTTCTATAACCCTCTGGTCTCATCATTCCAAAATTTCTCTCAATCCTACTATCTAAATCTTCTCCTTTTTCTTGACCTATAACTAAAACAGATTTTCCATTGAACTTTGCAAATCCAGTTAATACCGATTTATCCTCTCCATAATATCTATCCCCAGATAATGAAATGAAGTCTTCAAACAAATTATCAATAAAAAATTTTGCTTTAGGCCTATCTTCATGACGAGCAACCATAGTAGTCTGCCAAGGATCTAAATTAGAATAAATATTTTTTAATTTTTCATCTATTTCTGTTTGAGTGCTTGAAATTTTTTGGGTATCGACTTCTGATAATCCCTCTTGATTGTAAGGATCTTTCAATTTTTCTAGTTCGTTTTCTAGATCTTTAATTTCTGTTTCAAAATTTAGATAATTTTTCATGTTTTATTTATAGCGGATGGTTAAAATACAAAAAAGGCAATAAAATGATATTAAATAAGGTGTAATTCTTATTAATTGACTTAAATCATTTAACAGATACAAATTCATTATCGGGAGAGACTATTTATAGCGCCGAAGGAGCAACCACCCCGGAAACTCTCAGGCAAAAGGACCGATTAAAGCATAACACTCTGGAAAGAGATTGATTTCCGCCGAAGGAGTAAAACTCTCAGGCAAAAATACAGATGGGGTACGAAATTAAGTGCTATGCAAGAAAAATACTTTAAAATTAATAATCTTCAAGTATCTGAAAAGCTATCAAACTTCGTAAATGATGAATTATTAAAAAATACAAATGTATCTTCAGAAAATTTTTGGTTAGGTCTAGAAAAAACCCTCGATGAGCTTGCACCAAAAAATAAACAATTAATTAAATTAAGGGAAGATTTACAGAAGAAAATAGATGATTGGCATATCAAAAATAAAGGTAAAGAATTTAATTTAGATAAGTACAAAAAATTTTTATTAGAAATTGGTTATTTAAAAAATGAAGGACCTGATTTTAAAATAGAAACTGAAAATGTTGATGAAGAAATTGCAAGTATAGCTGGACCTCAGCTAGTTGTACCTGTCATGAATGCGAGGTATGCATTAAATGCTGCTAATGCAAGATGGATGAGTTTATACGATAGTCTTTATGGCACAGATGTAATTGAACAGTCTGAAGACAGTGTATCTGAACGGTATGACCCTTTAAGAGGTGAAATGGTTATAAAATATGGAAGAGATTTTTTAGACAAATACTTTCCATTAGCTGGATTAAGTTGGAATAAAATTACAAGCTTTGCTGTAAAATATGGAAAATTAAAAGTTTTAAAAGGTGCTGATATTTTTGATTTGGAGGACGAAAATAAATTTGTTGGGCATCGAGGCGAAAGCGATAATCCGTCTGCAATTATTCTAAAGAATAATAATTTGCATATTGAAATTCTAAAAGACTCGAGAGCTTTTGCTGCTCAACAAGATCATGCAGGTATTAGTGATATTATCCTAGAGTCTGCAGTGTCAACAATTTGTGATAATGAAGATAGTGTAGCGGCTGTTGACTCAGAAGATAAAATTATTTGTTATCGAAATTGGCTAGGTCTAATGAAAGGAGACCTTAAGTCAAAATTTGAAAAAGAAGGAAAATTATTTGAGAGAAAATTAAATCCACACAGAAGCTATATCTCAAAAGATGGGAAAGGTTTAAAGTTACATGGCAGAAGTCTTTTACTTGTAAGAAACGTTGGTCATCTAATGACAAACCCTTCAATTTTATTGAGTGATGGAAGTGAAATACCTGAGGGTATTATGGATGCATTTATAACTACAGCAGCTGCACTGCATGATATTAAAAATAAAAATAATTCAAGAACTGGATCAATTTATATTGTAAAACCTAAAATGCACGGTCCAGACGAGACAGCATTTACAGATTTAATTTTTTCTAAAGTTGAAGAAGTTCTAAATTTACCTAAGTACACTTGTAAAATTGGTATTATGGATGAAGAGAGAAGAACATCAGCAAATTTAAAAGAATGTATTAGAAGTCTTAAAAATAGAGTTTTTTTTATTAATACTGGTTTCTTAGATAGAACTGGTGATGAAATGCATACATCAATGGAAGCTGGTCCTATGATTAAAAAAGGTGATATGAAGTCATCTAAATGGATTACTGCATACGAAAATAACAATGTTGATATTGGTTTAAGTTGTGGGTTTGCTGGTAAAGCTCAAATTGGAAAAGGGATGTGGGCAATGCCCGACAAAATGAAAGATATGATGGAGCAAAAAACAGGACACTTAAAAGCAGGAGCAAACTGTGCATGGGTTCCGTCACCAACAGCAGCTGCGTTACATGCTTTACATTATCATGAAATAAATATTTTTAATGAACAAAAAAAATTAATTGATAGAGAACCAGCTAAGCTTGATGATCTCTTAACAATCCCAATAGCAGACAGACCTAATTGGTCTGTAGAAGATATAAATAAAGAAATTTCTAATTCTGCACAAACTTTATTAGGGTATGTTGTAAGATGGATCGACCAAGGTGTGGGTTGTTCGAAAGTTCCTGATATTAACAATATTGGCTTAATGGAAGATAGAGCAACGCTAAGAATTTCTTCACAACATATTGCGAATTGGATTCATCACGGAATTACAACAAAAATACAAGTAACTGAAATAATGAAAGAGATGGCTAAAATAGTAGATGATCAGAACAAAGATGATCCACTATATGTTAAAATGAGTAGTGACTATGAAAACTCTATAGCGTTTCAAACTGCGTGTGATTTAGTGTTTAAAGGTAAAGAGCAACCATCAGGTTATACTGAGCCATTACTTCATTTGAATAGGTTAAAAAAAAAATCTAATCTGAGTTCGAAACCAAATTAGATCGATTTTTAAAAGCAGAAAATAAAGTCCCATCATCTAAACTTTCAATCTCTCCTCCTACTGGTAAACCTTGTGCTAATTTAGTAATTTTAACATCTAAATTTTTAAGACTATCTTGAATATAATATGCAGTTGTTTGACCTTCCACAGTTGCACTAGTTGCTAGAATTACCTCTTCAATTTTATCTCTGTTAACTCTTTCTACTAATGAGTTAATTAATAAATCTTCTTTTCTTTGGCCAACTGAAGAAATTGTTCCACCCAAAATATGAAAATAGCCCTGAAAGATATTTGAATTTTCAATCGACCATTGGTCTGCAATATCCTCTACTACACAAATTTTATTATATTTTTCTTTTGTATTCTCACAATTTAAACAACCATTTGAATTTGACTTTAAAGCACCACATGAATTGCATCTAACTACATTTTTATAAACCTGCGCCAATGTATTTGCCATAGGTTTTACAAGTTCGTCACGATTATTTATTAATTTTAAAACAATTCTTTTTGCTGATTTGGGACCTAAGCCTGGAAGTTTTGAAATTAATTTAATTAATTCTTCTATCTCACTGATGTTTTGCATTTATTATAAAGGCCATTTAAAACCAGGAATTCCAAAACCTCCAGTTGCTTTTGAAATTTCCTCAGTAGTTTTTGATTTAAGTTGAGATTTAGCACTATTATGTGCTGCAACAATTAAATCTTCAATTATAGTTTTGTCCTCTTTCATAATTTCATCAGATAACTTTATTGTTTGCATCTCTCCCTCTCCATCCAAAGTTATCTTTACAGAATTTGAACCCGAAACTCCTTCAACTCTAATTTCCTTAATCTTTTGTTGGCTTTCTTTCATTTTTGCCTCAAGTTCTTTTGCTTTATCTAAAATTTTACTAAAATCAGTCATTATCAACTCCATCTTTGTTTGAATTTACATCTATTAATTCGGCATCATGAAATTTATCCATCACACTTTTAAATATTTCTGAATTTTTCATTTCATCAATTAACTGTTTTTTTACATTTTTTTCTTTATCTTTTACTGACATTTGCCCTTTTAATTTACTAAACGTAATAATCCATCTTTCACCGGTCCATTCAAAAAGCTTTGATGATAAATCTTTTACAAAATCTTTATCTAAACTTTCATTAAAAGATATTTCAATTCTATTTTTTTCAAATTTTACAAGATTAACATTTTTTTCTAACTCGTATTTGAGTTTGATCTCTCTTTTTTTTGAGCAAATTTCAATTAAATCCTCAAATGCATTTATATTAATTTCATGTTCTGCTTTAATTTCTGTCTGAACTTCTGGTTTGACTTTTTCTTCCTGTGAAACATTCTTAATTTGATTTATTGTTTTAGAAGTTAATTCAGTTTCTATATTCTTTACAAAATTTTCACTCTTCAAGTCAACCTCAACATTTCCAATTTTATTTTCAGATTTTGTAGAACTTAAATGCATTAATCTTATTAAGAGCATCTCAATTGAAAGGTGTTGATTAGAAACTATATCTATCTCTTCGAGAGAAGAGATGGCAAATTGCCAAAATAATATTAATACCTCAGAATCTATTTGATTTGATAAATTTTTAATTTTAGAAAATTCTTCATCATTTAATGAAAAGTTTGTACTTTCTAAAGTTAAAGAATTAATATTTTTAAAGTAGTAAAGTAACTCTAAGAAATCGTTAATAAAAACCTTTGGTTCAACACCTTGATCATAAATTTTTCTATAAATACTTATTACTTTTGTTTCTTCACCTTTTAAAATTAACTCAAACAAATCAATTAATTGAGATTTATCAAAATACCCAAAAATTTTCTGAGCTGAATTTAAGTCTAATTCTTTTCCTTCATCCAAACTTAATAATGCTCTATCGAGTAACGATAAAGAATCTCTAACAGAACCCTCAGAAATTTTTACTATAAGCTTTAAAGCATCTTCGCTTATTTTTCCATTTTCCTTGTCCTTAATTTTTTTAATAAACTCCAACAATTCTGAGGATTTAATTCTAGATAGATCAAATCTTTGACATCTAGATACTACTGTAATTGGAATTTTTTTAATTTCTGTTGTTGCAAAAATAAATTTTAGATATTCTGGTGGTTCCTCTAAAGTTTTTAATAAAGCATTAAATGCTTGTTTGCTTAACATATGAACTTCATCAATAATGAAGATTTTATATTTAGCAGAAGTCGGCCCATATTTTGAAAATTCGATTAAATCTCTTACGTCGTCTACACCTGTTTTGCTTGCCGCATCCATTTCAAGCACATCTATATGACTAGACTCACTTATAGATTTACAGCTTTCACAAAAGTTTTCTTTACATAATTTATCGATACCATTTGAACAATTAAGTGCTTTTGCAACAATTCTTGCAGTAGTAGTTTTTCCTATTCCCCTTATTCCAGTGAACAAATATGCATTCGGTATTTTGTCAGCCTTAATCGAATTAGTAATAGTTTCTGCAACAACCTCTTGACCAATAAGATCATCAAAAGTTTGAGGTCTATATTTTAATGCTAATACTTTTGAGTTATTATTCATATATCTATAAGGAGACTAGAACCTGAATAACTGTCTCTACGACTGCTTCCGTTAAGATCTGGTCGGGTTCAAGCAGCATCCACCTCTAGCCTCCAAATCTATTATAGCAGTTAAAATTTCTAATCTACAAGAAAAGATTCTTATTTATTTTGTCTCAAACTATCAGCTTCAAAAACACCTAGAACGTGAAAATCCTCACAATGTAGGCCCAGCTCTTCAAGAGATTTTTGAACTTTTGAGTCTTCAATATGTCCATCTAAATCACATAAGAAAAAATAAGAATCGAAACTATTTTTTTCTGGATAACTTTGTAGTTTAGTTAAATTTACACCATTAATAGCAAAACCTCCTAGTGATTGATAGAGGGCAGCTGGCTTACTTTTCAATTTAAATAAAAAAGAGGTTATGTAAGTTTTATCTTTAAATTCTGGTTGAGAAATATTTTTTCCCATAACCAAAAATCTTGTCAAATTTCCACTTTCATTTTCTATATTTTTTTTAATTACTTCTAAGCCATAAATTTCAGCACTCAATGAGGATGCTATAGCTGATTGCTTAACATCTTTTGTTTTAGAAATCATTTCTGCAGATCCAGCAGTATCTGCTCTAATATGTTCTGCTAAATAATTATCTTTTATAAATTTTGAACACTGAGATAGTCCTTGTGCATGAGAGTATACCTCTTTGATATCTTTTAATTTTGCTCCAGGCTGTCCTAATAAATTATGTTCAATTTTTTGAAAGTGCTCTTGATAAATATTAAGCCTGTGTTTAAAAATTAAATATTCAATACCAATGTTACCTGTAATTCTATTAGACTCTGGTATTATTATTCTACTTTCAGGTTCTTCTGAGGCTTTGTTAAAACACTCATCAAAAGTTTTACATGGCAAGATTTCTGCTTTAGGATCAATAGAAAGTGCTGCTAAGTGAGAATATGCACCAAAGGTTCCTTGAAAATAAATTTTAGTCATAAATTCTTATATTCCATTATTTTTTTTAAGGCTAGATAATCTTCCTCTGTATCTACTCCTATTGGAGATGACATAGCAAGTGAAACATTGATATCAATATTATTATCTAATGCTCTTAACTGCTCTAGTCGATTTTCTATTTCATTTTTGGATTGATCCAAGTTAACAAATTTTTTAAGACAATCTCTTGAATAACAATAAATTCCAATATGGTGATAAATATTTTCTAACTGTTCAGATTTTCTTGAAAAGGATACTGCCTTTGGAAAATGATCCGTTTCTAGGCTGTTTTCAGTGATGACCTTAACAATATTTTCATTTTTCAAATTTTTATTATCTTTTATTCTTGCGGCAAGAGTTCCTAAATTGGAATTATTTTTTACCATTTTGTCATTCAAACTTTTTATATCATCAATGTCGATTGCTGGTTCATCACCTTGTAAATTCATAATAAAATCAACATCTTTAATATTTGATTTTTTAAGTGCTTCATGGATTCTATCTGTTCCTGTCTTATGTTTATTGCTGGTCAAAATAGCATTGAAACCATTTCCTTTAACATCATCAATAATTTCTTGATCCTCTGTAGCTACAATCACATCTCCAATATTGGCCTCTTCTGCTTTTTTAGACACATGTGATATAATTGATAAACCATTTATTTTTAATAACGGTTTACCAGGCAGCCTGATTGCAGACATTCTAGAAGGTATAATTACTAAAGTTTTCATTATATTTTCAAATTATTATACTCATTAAACAACTATAGAGGCAAATTTATACATTAAATTTTAGCTTTTTTTTAATTTATCATGTTATACGTTCACTACAAAATTTAGAAAAAATGGATTCTTTTGAAATAAACAAAATAGTTGCTGCAGTTTTAATGGTTGCTCTGCTTGTTATCGGTATTGGAAAATTATCTGATGTTATATTCCACGTAGAAAAACCTGAAACACCTGGTTATTCAGTTAAAGTAGAAGCTACCACTACTGTATCCACAAGTAGCTCAAGCACAACGTCAGACAAAATTGATATATCAGCATTGATGGCAATGGGAGATATTGCACATGGTGAAAAAGTTTTTAAAAAATGTGCAGCTTGTCATTCAATTGTTAAAGGAGGAAAGAATGCTATAGGTCCAGCTCTGTATAATGTTGTAGGAAGAAAAGTTGGAGTGATTGAAGACTATAAATATTCCAAAGCGCTAGCAGCATATGATAAGAATTGGACTTTTGAAGAACTGAACGGATTTTTAATAAAACCCGCTAAATGGATAAAGGGAACAAAGATGGCATATGCAGGTCTTAGAAAAGAAAAAGATAGAGCCTCTGTAATAAAATATCTAAATGAGAATTCAGACAGCCCTTTACCGCTACCTTAATTTTCCAAAACAATATAATAAAATACTTTTTTGTACGTGAACTCTATTAAGTGCTTGTTGCCATACGTGAGATTTTTTTCCCAAGAAAACATCATCACTCACTTCATCTCCTCTAGGTAAACAATGTAAAAAAATGCAATTTTTTTTTGCATAACTCATTAGTTTTTTATCAATTTTAAAATTTTTAAATTCTTTTATTTTTTTCTTCTTATTTACTTTGTCATTTAAAGAAATAACTTTATCAGAAAAAATTACATCTGCATTTGAAACTGCTTTTTTTGCATCATTATAAATATAAATTTTTTTATTATTTTTTTTGACCCAAGCTCTTACTCCTTTTCCTGGTTCAAATTTTTTTGGACAACCAATGCTTAGTTTAAAAGAAAATTTTACTGATGCAGCTATTAAGCTATCCAAAACATTGTTTGAGTCACCTATCCAACAAATATTTAATTTTGAAATAGGTTTTTTCATTATTTCTTCAACCGTAAAAATATCAGATAAAACTTGAGTAGGATGTGAAGACGGACTTAGACCATTAATAATTGGTACTGATAAATATTTTTTGAAGTCTTCTATCTTTTTATCACTGTCAGTTCTAATCATAAAACCATCCCCATAAGTGGAGAGAATTTTAGCAGTATCAGCAATACTTTCTCCACCTTGACCTAAATGAAGTTCATTAGAACGTAAAGTTAAAGTGCCTCCTCCTAGCTGTTTGATTGCTAAATAAAAACTAATTCTTGTTCGTGAACTTGCTTTTTCGAACATTTGGATCAAAATCTTACCTTTAAGAGGTGCACCCTTATCAACCTCTAATGTACTTAGTTTTTTTCTTAAACTTTTTCTTTTCTTGGCATCAATAATAATCTTTCTAAGATCTCTTGAAGGTATATCTTTTAAATTAATGAAATGTTTCATTTTATTTTATCTGCGAACAGACCCTTTCAATAATTTTTAATGCTAAATCTAGTTCATTTTTTTTGACATTTAATGGAGGTAAAATCCGAACAACATTTTCTGCTGCTCGAATAGTCAATAACTGATTATCCATCAATTTTTTAATAAATTTAGTCTGATCTTTATATAACTGTATACCAATTAAAAAACCTCTTCCTCTTATTTGTTTAATCACATTTGGATATTTTTTTTTAAATTTATTAAGATTAAATAAAAAATATTTTGATAAACTTTTTACATTATTTAAAAATTTCTTATTTGATACTATATTCATTACAGTGTTTCCAACGGACATAGCCAAAGGGTTACCTCCAAATGTTGATCCATGAGTACCTGGCACCATTCCTGAAGCAACTTTTTTATTCATTAAAACCGCTCCAATAGGAAATCCTCCACCTATTCCTTTTGCAATTGGCACAATATCAGGTTTTACTTTTGATTTTTCAAAAGCAAAGAAATCACCAGATCTTCCAATCCCACATTGAACTTCATCAAGGATTAATAATATTTTTTTCTTATTACATAACGCTCTTAATTCTTTTAAGCACCAATCTGGTATTACTTTTATACCACCTTCACCCATTATAGTTTCAACCATAATAGCGGCTGTGTTTTTGTTAATTTTCTTTTTAAGTGAATTATGATCTCCAAAGGTAAAGTGATCAAAACCTGTTACTTTTGGACCAAACCCTTCAGTCATTTTCTTAGATCCACTTGCAAAAATTGCAGCTAGCGTTCTTCCATGAAACGCATTTTTAACACATAAAACTCTATTTTTATTTGGTTTGCCTATTGAGTAAAAATATCTTCTGGCAACCTTTATTGCTGCCTCGGTAGCTTCTGCTCCAGAATTTTGAAACATAACATAATCAGCAAATGTTTTTTGGCACAACTTTTTAGCTAATTTTTCTCCCTCTGGAATTTGAAAAGCATTAGAAACATGCCAAAGTTTTTTTGATTGATCTCTTATTGTTTTAACTAATTTTGGATGAGCATGACCTAATGAGTTAACGGCTATTCCTTGAACAAAATCTAAATATTTTTTACCATCAGTTGAAAAAAGATAACTTCCTTTTCCATGCTTAAAGGCAATTTTCTTTCTGTTATAATTTTTTGCTAAATAACTCATAAATTTAATTCGTTTTATAAAGTTTAACTATTAATACAAGTTGGGATTGAAAATATACATACACTTAATTTGCTTATTAATGTTGATAACTCTTATTTTTTGATTGTTTAATTTTAATTTATATCAGTATATTGTTGTCTTATAAATAATAAACACAATATATAGAGACACAAAAAATAACTAGTTATGAGCAATTGGACCAAAGAAAATATTGAATTTCTTCAAAAACATTGGGGGACTTGCACTGCAAGAGAAATTAGTGAAAAGATGGGCGCTGGCTTTACGAGAAATTCTATAATTGGCAAGGCCTCAAGGCTCGGTTTGTCTGCAAAAATTAAAACTAGAAAAGCTACTTCAAATCCAAATCTAGAAAACAATTTAGAAGAAAACAATATTATTAAAGTAAAAAAAGGTCGTAGAAGTAAATTTAAGTCCTTAATAATTGAGAAAGATTTTGAGCCAGAAAATCCAAAAAAATTAGAGGAATTAACTGACAATGACTGTAAATATCCGATTGGCCACCCTCCAGATAAAGATTTTTATTTTTGTGGGAGAACTTCTTTAAAAGACTTCAGTTACTGCAAGCTACATCTTTTATACGCATACCAGAGTCGTGATAGTAAAAACAAAAAAGGAGATCAGATTGATAAGGATGAATTCCCAGAATTTATAGAAAAGAAAATTAAATCTGCTTAATTCTGGCCAGTTTTATTTTCCAAATTATTATTTGAAGAATACTTTTCTGTAGAAAACTGTCCACCATCTCTCCACATATAGCAATATTTTTTAACCTCATCATTAAAATATCTTTTGCTTGGCATACCAATATCTGAATTGGTTTTATATTTACCTGATGCAATATTATCATATTTTAAAAGCCTTAACTGATCCCTTGTAAGTAAAGGTTTGGGTAATATCTCAAAACACCTTGCAGAGAATTCTGCTAAGGGCAAAGGAAAAGGAAGCAAAATTCTTTTTTTATCAATAAGTTTTAATAACCTTTGCAATATCTCTTTGAACGTAATTATTTCAGGTCCCACACACTCTATTATTTTTGAATAGATATTATTTGAGATCACATGATGAATTGTATCAGTTAAATCGCTACAAGCGATGGGAGCAAATCTTGTTTTACCATTATAATAAAGAGGAAATAAAGGGAGCCTACTTAAGAGCGTCATGAAAGAAGTACTAAAGTTATCCTCGACACTGTACACTATTGATGGTCTCAAAATTGTAGCTAAAGGAAAGTTTTTTAAGATTTCATTTTCTCCCTCAAGCTTGCTTTTGGCATATTCAGAGTCGACTGCATCGTTAATTCCTAATGCTGATAAGTGGATAAAATGTTTAAGATTATATTCTTTAGATAATTTAGCTAAAAGTGATGGAAAGACAGCATGGATATTTTTAAATGTATTGCCTTTTTTTTGTTCATATAAAATACCTACTAAATTTATACAAATATCTGTCTTTTTAAAAAGTTCCCTAATTTTTTTTTCATCAAATATATTGGCCTCAATAATATTAATAAAGCCTGCGTTGCCCAAAGTTTTCAGAACAATACCTTTTTGGTGAATATTTCTTGTTACAGCAGTTACAGTATAGTTATCTTTAGTCAATTTTCTTACAATTGAACGACCTATTTGACCTGAGCACCCAAATATTAAAACATTTTTAGCTTTCATAGACAATTTTTTACTTTCATATATATATGTTTTAGATGAGTAATAATATTCAGCTTCACAAAGGGGATATACCAGAAAAACTAAATTTAGGAAACAGAATCGCTGTTGATGGTGAATTTATGGGTCTTAATGTTAGACGAGACCCATTGTGTCTAATACAATTATCATCTGGCAATTCAGACGCACACATAATTCAATTTGATAGAAATAATTATAATGCTCCTAATTTAGTTAAAATATTAAGTGATGATAAAATTACAAAAATCTTCCACTATTCACGGGCAGATTTAGCTCATATTAAATATTACTTGAAAACTGAAACAAATAATGTGTTAGATACAAAGATTGCATCACGACTTTCAAGATCCTACTCGGATAATCATTCCTTAAAAACATTAATTAAAGAATTTATAAATATAGATATTAGCAAACAATTTCAAAGTTCTGATTTCGGTGGAGAATTATCACAAGCACAATTAAAATACTGCGCAAATGATGTAATCTATCTACATAAAATTCATGAAGAACTTTATAAAATACTTAAAAGAGAAAATAGAGTTAAACTCTATGAGGATTGTTTAAAATTCATTAAGACTAGGGTTCAGCTTGATTTATCAGAGTTTAAGGATGATATTTGGTCACATTAATGAAAAGAAAAAAATTTATATCTACTGCTAAAGATGTAATCAATCTTGAAATCAAAGCACTTCAAAAATTAAAAAAAAATATTAACAACTCATTTAATAAAGCAGTAATTGAAATAGCAAAATGTCAATCAAAAGTAATTTTATGTGGTGTTGGTAAAAGTGGATTAATTGCCTCAAAAATTGCAGCAACACTTTCTTCTGTAGGAACACCTTCATTTAATTTGTCTGCTGGAGACTCTTCACACGGAGATTTGGGGAGTATTTCAAAAAAAGATATTCTAATTCTAATAAGTAATTCTGGTCAAACTCATGAACTAAAAAATATAATACAATATGCCTTAAGAAATAAAATTTTATTAATTGGTATTGTGTCAAAGAAAGATTCACTTCTGTATAAATCTGCTGATATAAAACTTCTTATGCCCCAAGTTAAAGAGTCGGAAGGAATTGTCCCAACATCTAGCACTACAATTCAGCTTGCACTTGGGGATGCTCTCGCAATCGCAACGATGAAATATAAAAAATTTGATAAATTTGATTTTAAAAAAATACATCCCGCTGGGAGTCTCGGTGCTCAATTAAAAACAGTTGAAGATGTTATGGTCAAAAATAAAGATGTTCCATTTGTAAATGAAAACTTAATTATGAAAAAAGCATTAAAAATTTTAAGTGAAAAAAAATTAGGAATATTAATTGTTAGAGATAAAAAAAAATCTATAAAAGGAATAATTAGTGATGGTGATATACGTAGATTTAATCAAAAAGGTAAACCTATACAATCACTCAAAGTAAAAGAAATTATGACTAAAAATCCGATTTCTGTGGATAAAAATTGTCTAGCAGCGCAAGCTTTATCAATAATGACAAATAAGAAGATCACATCTTTATGTGTTTATGAAAATAAAAAGAAACAAAAAACAGTTGGTGTAGTTCATATTCACAATATCTTGAATAATGATATTTCTTAAATGAAAATTGAAAAAAATTTAAAATTTTTATTTTTAATATTATTTACGATTTTTATTTTGTTTATTTATTTTAATATTAAGAACGAGAACAATATAAGTGAAAAAGATAACAATACACCAAAATTAGTTGAAGAAGTTTATAGCTCAAATATTATAGAAAATGTGAATTATAACGCTAAGGACAACAAAGGGAATGAATACATAATAAATGCAGCCACAGGAGAAATAGACATATCAAATAATGATATTATATTTCTTACAGATGTTGTTGCATTAATAAAGCTAAATAACTCTGATAATATTAAGATTACTTCTAACTTTGGAAAATATAATATAAAAAATTATGATACTATTTTTTCAAAGAATGTATTAGTAAAGTACTTAGATAATAATATTAAATCTGAATATTTAGATTTTTCTATACTAAGAGATACAATGATAATTTCTAAAAATGTAACTTATAAAAATATAACGAACGTTTTAAAGGCTGACGTAATTGAAATGAATTTAACTTCAAAAAACATTAAAATTTTCATGCATTCAAAAAATAAAAAAGTTAATGTAAAAAGTTTAAATTAAAATGGGAATAATAAAAAAGTTTAGAATTAAGTCATTTAAAAATATAAACTCCGAAATTGAGTTCGAAAATATTTCATTATCTTATGGAAATAGACTGATTTTGGACAATATAAATTTTAAAATAAATAAAGGTGAAATATTTGGAATGTTGGGACCAAATGGAGCGGGTAAATCAACTATTTTTAATCTTCTTACAGGTTTGATAAGTCCTAATAATGGTAAAATCAAAATTAATGGCGCTGATGTAACAGAATACCCAATTTATTTAAGAACAAAAAAATTTAAAGTTGGATATGTCCCACAGTATGGAGGTTATTTTAATGACCTTTCTTTAGAGGATAATTTAAGTGCTATAGGAGAAATTGTAATTGAAAATAAAATTTTAATTAAAGATAAAGTAAATTATTTAATTAATAAATTTGAACTAGATAATGTAAGAAATATAAAAGCTAAATTTTTATCTGGAGGTCAAAAGAAGAAACTAGTGATAGCTTTATCTTTATTAAGTAATCCAAAAATTCTATTGTTAGACGAATGTTTCGCAGCTTTAGATGTAATGACAATCAAAATGTTACAAGAAATAATTGTGAAATTGCAACAAGAAACTCAAATAACAATAATTATATGTGATCACCAGGCTAGAGATCTTCTTGCCTGTGTTGATACAGCTATGATACTTAACAACTGTAAGATTGTTGCTCAAGATACACCTATCAACTTAGTAAGTAATGAAAGTGCAAAAATTGCTTACTTTGGTGAATCTTTCAAAATTAATTAATTAATTATCCAAATGCAAAAAATTCTTATCAATAAGAAAAAAATTGAAAGCTTTAACAAAACTATAAGAGTATCTGGCGATAAAAGTTTGAGTATTCGGTGGATCCTAATAGCTTCATTGGCCTCTGGCATTTCTAAATCTAAAAATTTACTTATTTCAGAAGACGTTTTAGCGGCAATACAAGCTGTAAAAAAATTAGGAATTAAAGTAATTTTAAAAAATAAAGAATGTATAATTTATGGCAAGGGTCTGAATGGATACAAGTATAGAAAAAATATAATTATTGATGCAAAAAATTCAGGTACACTTGCAAGACTTTTGCCTGGTTTATTAATTAATTCAACTCATAAAATAAAAATTGTTGGTGATAAAAGTTTATCTAAAAGAGACTTTAAAAGAATCGCTGAACCCTTAAAAAAATTTGGGGCAAATTTATCACTTAAAGAAAATAAAAAATTACCGATGATAATAAACGGATTAAAAGATCCTAAACCCATCAAATATCACGAAACTAGAGGATCTGCTCAATGCAAAAGCAGTGTTATTTTTGCTGGAATTAGGACTAATGGAACTACTTTAATTAAAGCGGCTAAAAGCAGAGACCATACCGAAATTTTATGCAATCATTTAAAAATTCCAGTTACGGTAACAAAAAAAAAAGAATTAGATGTAATTAAAGTAAAAAAAGCAAAAAAAATTAAATCATTTAATTATAATATTCCTTCTGATATTAGTTCGAGTGCTTTTTTTATAGTGCTAACTACTCTTACAAAAAATTCCACTTTGAAAATTAAAGACGTAAATATTAATCCTTCTAGAACCGGTATAATAAGTATTTTAAAAAAAATGGGAGTTAAAATAATATTTGAGAATAAAAAGACTTATAAAGGTGAAAAAATTGCAAATATAAAAATTAAAAGTCCAAAAAAATTAAAAGCTATTAATTGTCCAATAAAATTAAATTCTGGAGCAATTGATGAATTTTTAGTGATTTTTTTAGTTGCTGCAAAAGCTGATGGAGTATCTTTTTTCAAAGATTTGTCTGAGCTTAATCAAAAAGAAAGTCCAAGATTAAAGTGGGGATCAAAAATTTTGAATATGATGGGTATAAAAACTATAACAACTGAAAATTCAATTAAAATTTTTGGTAATCCAAATTTAAAAGTAAATAAGAAAATTACAATCAAAAATTATCTTAAAGATCATAGAGTTTTTATGACGAGCTTAATTGCGGCATTATCATTTGGAGGTAGTTGGCATATCCATGATAAAGATTCAATAAAAACTTCATTTCCAGATTTTTTAAAAATAATTAATAAATTTAAAAAATAATGTTTAAAAGAAAAAATATTTTAAAAATAGCGATTGACTCTCCTGCTGCAGCTGGTGCAGGAACATTGGCAAAAAGTATATCTAAAAACTATAACCTTTTCTACTTAGATACTGGTAAAATTTATAGATTTATTGCTTATCTTAAAATAAAATTTCCAAAAAAATTTAACAATAAATTTATTAAATCAAAAATTAACTCTTTGAAAGTAAAAGATCTTTCTAACATTAATTTGTTATCTGATGAGGTTGGAACCGAAGCTTCTATAATTTCTAAAATTAAATCTATTAGAAAAATGGTGCATTCTTTCCAAATAAATCTTGCTTACAACCCGCCTAAAAAATACAAAGGTTCTTGTTTAGATGGCAGAGATATTACATACAATATTGTTCCGGACGCAGATTTTAAATTTTATGTAACTGCAAATGTTAAAATCAGAGCATTACGTAGATATAAAGAATTAAAATCCTTGAAAAAAAAAGTTACCTATTCTGAAGTGCTAAAAAGCATCAAAAAACGTGATAAAAGTGACAAAAACCGAAAAATATCACCCCTAAAGAAAACTAAAGATTCTATATTGATAAACAGCAGCAAGTTAGATAGAAGACTGTGTTTTTTAAAAGTAAAAAAAATAATAGATAGGAAAATTAATATTTAATGGAAATCTACAACGACTTATCAAATCCAGCATCACAAGAATTTGAAAAATTACTAAATAGTCAGCTATCAAAAATCAAAATTGAAGAAGGTAAAATAATAGAGGG
Source organism: uncultured Pelagibacteraceae bacterium (assembly GCA_902572775.1). Taxonomy (GTDB): domain Bacteria; phylum Pseudomonadota; class Alphaproteobacteria; order Pelagibacterales; family Pelagibacteraceae; genus Pelagibacter. Next base: position 22,045 of record CACGHF010000003.1, on the reverse strand, counting down.
TAAAATAAATAAAATTACTGAAAAATTTGTATTTCTTTTTGTAGAAGGATTAAAATCAGAACCAGTTTTAGATATCAATGAATTAAAAAGCATGGGTTTATCAGAAAAGATTAAAGTTGGAGAGACCATCCCTGTTTTGTTAGAAAAAATAGAAGATAAAAATGGTGAGGTCTTAGTATCAGCAAGTAAAGCCCAAAAAATTAAAGGCTGGGATCAAATTATTTCATATTATGAAAAAAATGAGCCAATAATTGGAAAGATAACGTCCAAGGTTAAGGGAGGGTTTATTGTTGAACATGTTGAAACGGGGACTCTTGCTTTCCTTCCAGGATCACAAGTAGATACCATTCCAATGAAAGATGTTTCAAAGCTAATGAATGTACCTCAAAAATTTGCAATAATCAAAATTGACAAACTGCGGGGGAATTGTTGCGTTTCTCGAAGAGAAATAATTTCATCATTTAAGAAACAGGACAAGGCTCAATTAATATCTCGTTACAAAGTGGGTGATATTATTAAGGATGCAGAATGTAAAGGCTTTAGCAGCTTCGGGGCGTTCTTCTCTGTAAACGGTGAGCTGGATGTTTTAACTCACCTTCAGGAATTGAGCTACAGTAGGATTGACCACCCTTCTGACATACTAGAAATTGGCCAGAAAAAAGACTTAAAAGTAATTTCAGTTGATGAAACTAAACTTCAGGTAGGTTGCTCAATTAAGCAATTGTCTCCAGATCCTTTTGAACATATAGATAATTATGAATTAAATAAAGTTTATAAAGTTAAAATAATGAAGATCATGGACTTTGGGGCTTTTTGTGAATTAGAGCCTGGACTAACAACCTTGCTGCATTCTAGTGAACTTAGTTGGACGAAGAAAAATATTTCTGCAAAAAAAATGTTCAAAATTGGTGAGGTGATTTCATGTGTAATAACTGATATATCTAAGGAAAAAAGACGTATTGCTATTTCACATAGATTAACTCAAGAAAATCCTTTTGAAACATTTGAGAAAAAATATCCTGTTGATAGCGTTGTTGAAGGTGAAGTTGTAAATAAAAATGACTACTCGTTGTTTGTTAAAATTGAAAATCTAGATATTGATGCTTTTTTACATTGTAATGATTTATCCTATCTAAATAATGGCGAGGAAGAATTAGCTAAGTACAAAAAGGGTGATAAACTTAAGGTTAAAGTTTTAGAGGTAAAAGCATCGGAACAAAAAATAAGAGTTGGTCTAAGACAAACTCAAGCAGATCCATTTGATTTCTTCAAAGATAAAGAAAAAGGAAGCACAATAACCGTGAAAGTAATTAAAACAGACAATAAGGGTTTAATCGTTAGACCTACTGAAGGTTGTGAAATGGACTTTCAAATTAAAAAATCAGAGATAGCATTAAATGCAGCAGATGCAAGGCCTTCAAGATGGACGGGCGGGGAAAAAGTTGATGTTGGAATCAAGGAACTACAGTTAGATAAGAGAAAAGTAACATTGAGTATTAAATATTTAGAGGAACAGGCTCGAGATTTAGCTCTAAAAACTTATGGTAGTGAGGCTAGTGGAAAAAATTTACCATTTAGCAATCTCTCTGAATCACTTAAAAAAAAAACTGAAGAAGAGCAATAATAATTGAAGAAGAATTAAATTGGCTATTGTAAAATCAAAGCTTTTAAAACAACTTTCAAAAAACTACCCGAATTTCCTTAAAAAAGATCTAGAAAAATTTATTAATATAATACTTAATGAAATTAAAAGAGCCCTTAAAAGAGGTGATCGTTGTGAGTTCAGGGGTTTTGGGGTCTTCGAAACACATATTCAAAAAGCTAGAATTTCAAGAAACCCAAAAACAGGCGAAAAAGTAAACACACCAGAAAAAAAAACTATTCACTTTAAAATGTCTAAAGACTTGTTTAAAAAATTAAATAATGAAGGATAAAATTATTTTTGTTGCATGTGATTCATCAGATTTAGTTAAGATAAAAAAAATAATCAATCAAACAAGAACAAAAAAACTTAAAATAATTCCTAAATTTGGGCTACAATTTTTTTATTCAAAACATGGTAGAAAATTTTTAGAAAAGTTTAAATCTACGTTTTGGCTAGACTTAAAAATAAATGATATTCCTCAAACTGCCTTATCTGCAATTGATAGCTTAAAAGACTTAAAAAAATGTATGTATATCACAGTACATGCTAGTGGAGGTTTGGAAATGCTAAAAGCAGTCAAAAAAAAATCAAAAAAAATTAATAAAAATATAAAAGTATTAGGTGTCACAATTTTAACAAGTCTTAATAACAAATCTATTCAACAAATAGGTCATACTAAAAAGGTTAAACAACTAGTTTTAAAACAAGCTGGTCTTATTAAAAAATCAGGTTGTGATGGAATAGTTTGTTCAGCAGAAGAAGCTATGATGGTTAGAAAAAAATACAAAAAATTACTAATTGTAACTCCAGGAATAAGATTGCCTAATGAAAGTTCAAATGATCAAATGAGGATTATGACACCTAAACAAGCTTTTAAAAATAAGGTTTCTGGTATTGTTATTGGAAGATCTCTTACAAAAGGTAACATAACAAATAACATTAAAAAACTTACAGATCATTTAAACAAATGATCAAAGGTTGCAAGATTTGTGGAGTAAAAGATTCTGAAACTTTAAATTACATAATCAATCATTCTCACCCCCCAAAATTTATTGGCTTCATATGTAATTACCCAAAAAGCTCAAGATATATTGAGCTTGACTCTCTAAACAAATTGTTAAATTTAAACAAAAACAAATGTGAATTTGTGGCTGTTTTAGTAAAACCTAATAATAAAATTTTAGAAGAAATAAAAAATTTACCTTTTGATTATTATCAATTGTATGACTGCACTCCAGATGAAATCAAAACTATAAAACATAAATATCAAAAAAAAATTATTACAGCTCTTACAATAAAAGATGAAACCGATGTTCTTAGGTATAAGTCATTTGTTGACGTAACAGATGTATATTTATTTGATAGCAAAGGTTATGAAAAAAGTCATAGCTTTGATCATAACTTCATTAAAAATATCAAATTAAATAAGGAATTAATGCTAGCTGGTAATATAAAATTCGATGATAACCTAAAAAATTATGAGAAAATTGCTAATTACTTAGATTTATCTGGAGGCTTGGAAACTTCTGGATTAAAAGATACATCCAAAATAAATATTTTTTTAAACAATTTAAATAAATTAATAAATGAAACTTAAAAAAAAAATTCCTCTAATTGACCAGCATGATCGTAACGGTTTTTGGGGTGGTAAATTTGGAGGAAGTTTTATTCCTGAAACTTTAAAAAAACCTGTAGAAGATCTTACACTGGAGTTTTCAAAATTAAGAAATAATAAGAAATTTTTAAAAAAGAGAGATTACTATTTTAAGAATTACATAGGATCACCCACGTCATTTGTAAAATTAGAAAATTTATCTAATCATTTGGGTGGTGCTCAAATATGGGCTAAAGTTGTGTCGGAAGCTAATGGTGGAGCCCACAAAATATACAATGCAACTGTTCATGCATTAATTTGTAAGGCTATGGGAAAAAAATATATAGTTGGTGACACTGGTGCAGGTTATGCAGGTAAAATGTTGAGTATGGCTGCAAAAAAATTTGGTCTCAAATGTAAAATTTTCATGGGTGCAAAAGATATCAAGAGACAAAAACCAAATTGTGATGCTATGAGAAAAAATGGTGCTGAAATAGTTCCTGTATATTCAGGCAGTCAAACATTAGTCGATGCAGTTAGTGAGTGTATGAGATATTGGGTATCAAATTGTGACACTACACATATGTGTGTAGGAAGTACAGTTGGTCCAAATATATTTGTAAAAATTTGTGGATGGAGCACAACACAAATTTCAAGAGAATTAAAAATACAAATTAAACAAGAATTCAAAAAAATTCCAAAAAAAATAAAATTAATCAACTGTGTAGGTGGTGGGAGTTCAGCATATGGTTTTTGGAGTGAATTTATAGATTTTAATAAATCACAAATAGAGCTAGTTGGTGTAGAAGCTGGGGGTCCAAGAAAATCTAAACTCCATGCCGCTCCTTTGAGTAGAAATGCTAAAATTGGAATTTTACATGGTGCAGCCTCCTATGTTTGTCAAAACAATGAAGGTCAAATTAATGACACTGAGTCGATTAGCGCTGGATTGGATTACCCAGGTGTTAGTCCAATACATTGTTTTTTAAAAGATACAAAACGAGCTAGATACACTTATGCAACTGACGAAGAAGCGCTTAAAGCACATGTGATGGTAACTAAATTTGAAAAACTTAATCCAAGCTTAGAACCTAGCCACGCATTTGCTGAGGCTATAAAAATTGCTCCAAAATTAAATAAAGATACAATTATAATTGTTAACTCTTGTGGTGATGCTAAAAAAGATAGAGATATCTTAAAAGAGAGGTTGGGTAAAAATTAATGAATTCATTAATCAGTAAAGCTTTCTCAGCTGCAAAAAAAGAGAATAGACCAGCTTTACTGACTTATACTGTTGCTGGAGACAATACTAAAAAAAAATCTTTAGAAATATTAAAATCAATTTCAAATTATGCAGATATTTGTGAATTAGGTTTTCCCCATAACACTCCAATAGCTGATGGAGGACAAATACAAACAAGTGCTTATAGAGCAATTAAAAATGGTATTAAAATTAATGATGTATTTTCAATAGTAAAAAATTTTAAAAAAATAAAAAAAAATAAACCGATTATATTAATGGGTTATTACAACATGATATATCAATATAATCAAAATAGATTTTTAGAAAAATGCAAGAAATCAAAAGTTGATGGTTTAATTGTTGTTGATTTACCTTATCCAGAAAATAAAAATTTTGCGTCAAAATGCAAAAAAAAAGGAATTAATTTTATTCAATTAGTTTCTCCAACGACTTCTAAGATAAGATTGAAAAAAATCATAAAAGACTCACACGATATGATTTATTATATAAGCATGTTATCCACCACAGGTGGAAAGCTTAAGGTGTCCCCAAAGAAAATATTAGAAAAATACAATAAAATAAAAAAACAAAATAAATCTAAAAATGTTGTTATTGGCTTTGGTATTACAGAAAAAACCATCCAATCTCTTAAAAAAGCTGATGGTTTAGTGGTTGGTAGTGCAATTTGCAAGGAAATCTCTAAATCAATTGAAAAGAGACAAAATGCTGTCACAAATGTTACTAATATCGTTAAGAGATTAAAAAATAAAATTCAATGAACTGGATAACTAAAATTATTAAAGCAGGTGAAAAAATTAAAACTGCTATACGTGAAAGAGCTACGAAAGAAGATATTGCAAAAAGTGATTGGACATCATGTTGTAAGGGTCCAATTTTAAAAAAGGATTTAGAGGAAAACTTATGGGTATGTCCTGATTGTAAACGTCATCATAGAATAAAACCTCATCAAAGATTTGATATATTGTTTGGAAAAAATAATTACGAGATTTTTAAAACCCCAATACCAAAAGATGATCCACTAAATTGGACAGACTCTAAACCTTATAAAGAAAGATTAAAAAGTGCTCGAAAAAAAACAGGATTAGAATGTGGAATGATGGTTGCTTCTGGAACTATAAATAATATTAAAATTACTGCTGTAGCTTCTGATTTTGATTTTTTAGGAGCTTCAATGGCAGCAGCAGAAGGTGAAGCTTTTTTATATGGAATACAGCATGCGATAGAAAATCAAACACCTTTTTTATGTATTAGCGCTGGTGGAGGTATGAGAATGATGGAAAGTTTAATTTCTTTATCTCAAATGACAAGAACAACACTTGCAATAAATGAATTAAAGAAAAACGGTCTTCCGTATTTAGTTTGTGTCACTGATCCTACTGCAGGGGGTATTACCGCATCATACGCTATGTTAGGTGATATTCATATTGCAGAACCAGGAGCTTTAATTGCATTTGCAGGTGCAAGAGTAATACAAGGAACTGTTAAAGAAGAACTTCCAGAAGGTTTCCAAAAAAGTGAATATGTTGAAAAAACTGGTTTTGTCGATTTAATTGTTGAGCGTAAAGATCTTGCATCTAAAATTGGAACCTTATTATCAATATTGTTAAAGAAAAATTCTGATATAAGTGCTGAACAAAATGAAAATTCAGAAGATAGTCAGTCGCTTACAAGAGCTGCATCCTAAAGAAATAGATTTAAGTCTAGATCGTATTCAAAGTCTCTGCAAAAAATTAGGAAATCCTCAAGATAAAATCAAAGCAATTTCAATTGTTGGTACTAATGGAAAGTACTCAACTATCCAAGCAATGTTTTCTATTTTAAAGGAAGCAAATTTCAATTGTAATATCTACACTAGTCCTCATATCAAAATTATCAATGAAAGGTTTGTTTTTAATAATGAAGAATTGAATGATGAAGATTTGGCAAATTTACTTGAAGAAGTTGAGGAAGCTAACAATGGTGAACCAATTACTTTTTTTGAAATACTGACTGCGGCTTATTTTTTAAAAGCATCTCAATACCCAGATAATATAAATTTAATTGAAAGTGGATTATTCTTTAGATTTGACGCTACTAATATCTTAAAAAATAACCTTGCTAGTGTCGTAACATCTATTGGCCTCGATCATTTAGATTGGCTACCTGAAAATGAACAAACTGTTGAAAAAATTATTTTTGAGAAAACATCAACCCTTTTAAACTCAAATATTATAGTTGCAAAACAAAGTACTAATAAAATCAAAGAAAATATTAAAAAAACAATTTCAAATAACAGATCAAATAAGTTTTTCCATAATGAAAATTATAGTTTTACAATGCAAGAAAATGACTTCTTTTATTATGAAGATCAATTTGGGGGAATAAAATTACCTATGCCAAATGTTAAAGGTCAATTTCAATTAGAAAATGTTTCAACAGCTATTGCAACCCTAAGAATTTTGAAAGATTTAAATATTAAAGATGATCATATTAAAAAAGGTGTTTTAAAAATAAACAGTATTGCAAGATTACAAGAAATTAAATCTGGAAAACTTAAAGAGCTTTTAAAAGATCACAAACTTTTTGTTGATGGGTCTCATAACCCTTTGGGTGCAAAAGTTTTGAATGAATACTTGGAAAGTTTAGATTGCAATAAACATATCATTCTTGGAATGATGGCTAATAAAGATCATAATGAATATATGAGTTTCTTTAAGGATATTTCTTCATTGACTACAATAGACATACCTAATCAACCTAATTCAATTAAAGGAGAAGAACTTAAAAATAAGCTAAATGGCTTTTCAAATATTAATTATAAGGAAAGTATAGAGGACGCAATAAAGTCAATTCCAGTCAAGGAAAATGATATAATACTAATTACTGGATCGTTATATCTTGCAGGTGAAGTTTTGAATTTAAATTAGATATTTTTATCTAAAAATTCTTTCATATGACTTTCAGGAACTCCCCCAACTTTTCTATCTACTTCAACACCTTTTTTATAGATAATAACTGTTGGAACACCTCTAATCCCTGCCGCACTTCCAGTGTTTATTCCACCATCTTCAACATCAGCATAATAAAAACCAGCCTTATCTTTATATTCATCAGATAATTTATCCATTACTGGTTTTAGTGCCTTACATGGACCACACCATTCAGCTGAAAACTGAATAACTGAAACATCTTCATTTTTAATTTTAGTATCAAAATCTTCGTCTTTAAAATTTGTAAGCATATATCCTTTCTATTAATTAGGGCCTTAAAGTCAACTAGGCAATTTCATATTTTTTTTCTATAGACATAATAAATTCATTTATTTCATCTAATTTTTTTAGTTCTTCTTCATCATCTCGATTTGATGCTTGATCTCTTAAGGTATCAATTTCTTGATAAGCCATTCCTATAGTTTGCCATTTTTCTCTATTTTTACTTAAAATTCGTCTAGCAATTTCACTTTTTATATTTTTATATAAGTCTGGTGGCAAAATATGTGGTGCTTCTTGATAGATTATTTTTTGGCCAAACCAACTACATCTTTTATCTTGAAACTTATCCAACATTCTTAATTTATCTTCCCAAGAAGAACTATGCCAAGTTTTAAATAATTGGGTGTCTTTGTTTGGAATAAATTTTTCATATAAAGTTTCTTCTGGCAGTAAATCTTCTTGAGTTTTAGTTTGAGCTTTTTCTTCAGCTGCTTCTCTGTTAATGATTTGAATATTTTTACAAAAATTTTCACTATTTCTAACCATTTTTGCTCTTTTTTGAATGGTTTCTAAATCTAAGTCTGCATACGCCTTTTCCTTTAATGCAAACTTTTTATCTAATACAACTGGTGCTTTGTTGGTTTTAATTACTCTAAGTGCTTTTGGACTAAACTTTTTTAAATAAACTTTAAGATCGTTTACTGATAAATTCAATAATGGTTCAGGATCTCTTCTTAAATCAAATAAATATCCCCAAGATGCATATGAAGGATGAAAACAATGATCGGGATGTAATGTAGAGACAAGATACATCATATTTTTTCCTTTGACATTTTCAAATATTGAATAAATCCCCTCAGTTTTTAAAATAGTTTCAACACTATTTTTTGTCGATGTGCTTAGGAAATTTTCCCAATTATCTTTGTGTTTATCTTTTATAATTCTGAGAATTTTTAAGCTTGTGAACGCATCATGATAAGCTGTATGTTGTTGAGATGTATCAAATCCTTGTTGTCTGGCTAAACCCTCTAGAGCAAGACTTTCGTTGCCAGCTTCTGTTAATTCAGTCTTTAATGTTTCAGGATTTAAGGTTTGAGCCACTCTTGCAACATGTAAACCATCATGTTCTTTATTAGGTGAAGAATGTGTGATGTAAGGATATCTGTTTCCTTTGAAAAAATTAAAATGAAACATTCGTCTATCAAAATTTAAATTACTCCAACCCATAAACAATGCTGGTGCAGCCTTTGAGAAGAAGTTTTCTACAGCTCCTAAAAAATCGTAATGGGAATAATTTCCTTTAGTAAGTAAATCAATACTTGTTGAGTTAACTAATAAAGCTTTTGCGCTTGGAACCTCACCCTCGGGCATTCTGCCACGAATATTTAACTTACCAATTTCTTTTAAGTTTTTATCAACAACTACAGCACCTACTTCAATTATTGAGCCCCAAATTGTACTATTTGTTGTTTCTGTATCGTAAATTACTATTTTATCCATAAAATCCTAAATTAAATCCGATAACTCATTAAATTTTTTTAATCTTCCCAAAAACAAATTTTGATAAACAATTAAATCATGGCCTTGAATTTTAAACTCTTGGAATAATTTATCTACCGTGCAAACCAAAATTACACAAGAAGTGATATTGGAGTTATACACAATGTTATGTGCTAAAGAATATGCACTTGTTTGAAGAAGCCATGAATCTATATACTCAGCCTTTTTAGGTTTATTACTTTGTTTAAAATCTATTATTGTTTCTTTTCCTTCATAAACTCCAACACAATCAGCAGTACCTGCATACTTCTCTGGGTAATAAAGAGTGCATTCAACACCCCAAATTTCATCCAATCTATTTTTCAAACCTTTTTCTATAATTTCTTTAGCCATTAATTTGTATTGTTCGTTATCTTCAAAAAAACTTAAATTTTCTCTTCCAAGTAAATAAGATTCTAAATAGTTGTGCATTTGAGAACCTCTACTACTTGCTGCTTTTGTAATTGCTTCAGCTTCTTTTTGCCCAGTTCTTTCTCTCCAATTTGCTAATGCCGCTTTATCTTCTTCAGATCGTGTTGCATCCAAAATTGAAGTGACACTTGGTAATTTTGTTTCCCCTAATAAGTATCTTCTAATCCCATCAACTGTTGCTCTTGATGATTTTGGATAATCATATTTTTGATTCCACTGCATGAGATTTCTTATAGACGTTATTAAGGAAAAAAAGAAATTAATTTTTAAGTTGCCTATTTCGTTCAACAAATTTTTCCACGTTTTCAGTTTGTACAGCTTTCTCAACCTGCTCGGGATCTTTAATGTTTTCTAAAGTTCTTGAAATTGATCTTGCATCCGTTCCAAATTTATCAACAACACCCATAGCGTCTTCTAATTTTTTTCTAAGAACTATAATGTTGTCAAAATGTTTAGAAAATCTTGTACTGATTGTTTTTAAATGATTATAAATTTCTGTTGCACCTTTTTGTACTTTCAATGATTGAAAGCCCATATGTAAAGATTGTAAGTAAGCAGAAAGAGTATTAGGCCCACATATTACAACTTTATATTTTTTCATTAATTCTTGAGTTAATAATTCTTTTGTACTTGGATCTTGGTATTCAGTTAACTCTTTGTATAAGCTTTCTGTAGGAGCATACACAATTGCAAAATCAGTAGTTTTTGGTGGAACAATATATTTTTCATTAACGCTTTTAGCTTTTGCTTTAAATGCTGAGGCTAATTTTGCTCTAGCATCTGCAACAGCCCTTTTGTCTTCCGCGTCATGACCATCGGTAATTGCTTTAAATTTTTCTACTGGAAAATGAGAGTCTAAAGGAACTAAAACATCTCCTTGTAGTTTGATAGCAAACTCAACATTTTCACTTGTATCTTCCTTCATCTTAACATTTGTAAGAAATTGATTTACAGGTAATAAATCTCTAATTAGTGAATCCAAACTGTACTCAGCTAACACTCCGTATTTCTTAACTCCCGCCAAGATTTTAGTAATACCCTCTTGACTTTGATTTAATAATTGAACTTGCTGATTAAAATTTCCAACTTTTTCTTCTACCTTGGTCAAAGTCTCAGTCATATCTTTAGTTACCCCCGTTGATAATGCATTAAACGAGGTAGACATTGATCCTAATGATGTATTGATTGTTGAGTTAAGCGAGTCTTTTAAGGTAACAATCTCAGCTTTAAGATTGGCAATTTCCTCTAAATCTTTGCTCTCTTCTTTAGGTTTTGATTTTATATTTAAATAAAGAATTGCAACTGCAACTCCTAACAATAATACTAAAATACTAAGTGATACTATATCCATGATTCTTTACTCTATACTCCTTTATTTTTATTTCAATTTGTATTTTCTTTTCCATAATAGAATGTCCCAATTCCATCACAACTGATGCAGATCATCTCAATATCTTTTTCAGTGGTATAACCTAAACCGTGACATTCACAACATTCACCAACAACTTCATTTTGATAAATTCTACGTTCTTCAATAATTCTTTTTTTTATAAAATAATTCGAAAAAATAATTACATTATTTTTTTTCTTTTTAATCGATTTTTTACTCATTGATATCTTACAACCTGTCTATAGCATTGTGGCTTTTCAGATGATTTTCCAATAATTTCTATTTTTCCATTGCGGAAATAATATATCCAAAAATAATTCTCATTATTCTCTTCATCTATCACCTCTTCTATTCTGATCTCTGTTATTTTATCAATTTTATTTTTTATTTTTTTCATAATTATTTTCTTTGCAGGGAGAGGACTATCTCTCCCCACAAGACATAGTCGTCTATGGTACTCAAAACCAGATTTGCACTGGTACTCACCGTAGTGAAACAAGTATCACTTGTCGCGTCTAACTGTTCCGCCATTTGAGCATATAAATTTTTCTGCATTAAAAACCTAATATTAATTTACCTAAATAAAATAATCCAAACCCTAAAATAACTATCAAAATAAAACTTGTTAATAATTGCCAAATAAAACTAAACATAAATTTTTAGAGCGACCACACTGACAACAAACAGAAAGGAGGTTTGAAAGACACTAGAAACAATGAATAAACAAATGTGTGATCGCTCATACATCTCTATGTGATATTTTTAAAAAATACTGCCAAATAAAATTTTGGCATAATTTTTATTAAATTTTTACATAAGTAACTAGATGATTACTTCTTTAAAAAAAAAAAATAATTTAGCTGCTATGATAAGAGGGAAAGCTGTTGAGGAAGCAATTAGATTTTCTTATGCCTTTCATAGAGATCAATTTTCAATTCCAGCAGCTCAAAACTATGCAAATGATATCTATTATTTAAGAACAAAAAATTTACCCACGACAATTGTAAAGAATAATGCTTTACCTATAAATTCTTTGGTTAGAACAGGCATTAAAGCTTTTACATTTTTAAAAGTTAAAAAATTAAAGGATATAACTTCCTATAAATTTAAAAAGTTCAGACACGTTTACCCTGACTTTAATGCTAACAAAGTTGAAGTTGATGGTAAAAACTATAAAGATTGCTGTATTGAATTAAAGGTTTCGGAAAAAAATATTAAGGAAAGTTTAAATAAACATGTTAGACAATGTATTAATTACTCAATTAAAAGTAGAAAACCAGTTATCTTAATTTATTTGATATTTGAAAAAAAAAAGCAAAAATTTAATAAATATTTGTCTAAGGCAAAGTTTTTTCTGATAAATCGAAAAAATTTGGCAGTGATTTAGCAAAAATTAACATAGATATGTGAGAGGTTAGTAAATTTAAAATAACAGATTTTACTGGCTTTTTTGGTCATTTTAATGTAATTTGATCATAATTTAATCGGGAATATCTCGACGGATCCTATTGTGGTCCACTTATTCGAGTATTTTTTGACTCAGAATTTCTTCTAGATGTTCCCACAACGTAGAAAGGGAACACATGAGCAATCATGCAGACCAAAGCGTAAAAAATGTAGCAAGTACAGCGCTAAATTTTAGCGATGTGTATTTATCACATCTATCTAAAATTAAAGCTTGCATAAGAAAACTTGACCATAAGGCAGGTTTTAAACGTTCAACTGATCAAACTGATGAATTAGCACAAGACTTTTTTACTAAAGTGTGGGCTGATAGCATATTAGATTATTTTGATCCTAGTAGAGCTAAATCTAAAGATGCAATCTTGGCATATCTTTATAATCATTTAAGAAATTTCTATAGTTCAATTAGAACTAAAGAAATTAGATATGCTGAAACCAAAAAGAGACTAAAAGAAGTTTCTACTTTAGGTCTTCGTTCAAACTCTAATTTGTTTGGAACGAAACATGATGAAGACACAGGTTTTTGTCATGATATAAAAAAAGTAGGAAAAGCTTTTGTTAAATCTCTTCGAGGTTTGGAAAAAAAGGCTTGGAAAATGTTCATTCATGATGAAGCTTCAGCTGAAACAGTTGCTAATGAATTGGGTGTTTCAACAAGAACATCTTTCAGACTAAAAGACTCAATCAACTCTAAGGCGAAAATGTACTTAAAAGGATATTACGCTGGAAGTTTAACATTAAACTAATAAACTAACGGAGGGTGGAATTCCACCCTCCACAACAAAGGAAAATTATGAAAACAGAATTAGAATTACAAAAAGAATTTATCGAAAATCCAGAATTAAAAGAACAATTGGATTTCATCAAACAAGGTGGTGCAAGTGGAATTCAAGGTGTTGTACTTGTTGAAGCTTTCTTAAAAGGTATTAGAGATCTTGGTTATAAAGATACTGCATACGCTTTAAATGAAATTAATGATAACTCGTTTCAAGCAGGTGCAAGAAATATTCATTATGAACTAATTGGCACAAGTAATAAAATTGACGAATTGGTTATATATGATGATGGTCATGGAATGGTGAAAGATATGCTTTCAGTTGCTGTTACATGGGGTGGAACTCATAGACAAGGTTCTAGAAAAGGTTTTGGTAAATATGGATATGGTTTACCATCAGCCTCTCTTAGTATAGCAAAAAAATATACTATCTACTCTAAAGTTAAAGGTGGTGATTGGCACAAAATTATATTTGATATTACCCAACTTGAAACAACAGATAAACCAAGTTTAGATGATATTAGATCAGTTCCTGAAAAATGCGATTTACCAAAATTTATTAAATCATTTGAAGGAAAAAACTTAGTTGCTGAAAAGTTAGAAAGTGGAACAATTATTCATTACGAAGAATTAGATAAAATTTCACCCACTAGCATTAACACATTAAAACACAACTTAATGGATGACTTTGGTCAAACTTATTTTAAATTATTAAATACAACAAAAATGTTTGTAGATAATCAAGAGGTGAAGCCTGTTGATCCATGTTTTGCTACTCCTGGTATGCTTGGATATGAAGATTCTTCTATGAATAATTTAAAAGTTTCTGACGATCACTATCATGAAATGACCTCTGAAATAAAAGATGAAGAGGGTAATACTCATGAAATTCAAATAAGATGGTCAAGATTACCTGCATTATTTTTTGTAAGAAATGAGTCAGATGAACCAGATGTTGAAAAGGCTTACATAAAGGGAAAAATTACACGAGGACCAGATAAAAAGAGTCAGCGATGGAGAGTTTCACAAAAAAACCATGGAATAGTCTTTAGAAGGTTAGGAAGACGTATGGATGTAGTAAAAAACTTTGGTGGCAGGATAAGTGTTGGAAATAACAGTAGATATTGGAAGTGTGAAATTAATTTTCCACCAGTATTAGATGAACATTTCGCTGTTAACACTTCTAAACAACAAATAATTCCAAATGAAAGATTTTTAGAAACATTAGATGCAACTGGAATATTTAGACATCTTAATCAAATAGAAAAAGATTTTGGTGAAGAAGGAGGTGTTCTTAAAGCTAAATTACAAGAAGGACCCAAAGAAGATGAAACTCAAAAGAGAGAGTCTGAAATTGATGCAGAAACTGCAAATTTGTTGATGGGAACAACCAAAGCAACTCCCGATTATCAAGAACGTAAGGAAAAAGCTGATGCTAGAAAAAATGCTAAGATAAAAGAAATTTCTGAAAAGAAAAATATATCAGTTGAACAAGCAGCTAAAGATTATGAGGATATTTATAAAGATAGACCTACTAAATTTAGTGAGGATAAGCTAGGTAAACATAATGATTTTATAAAATTTGATGAACATGGTGATACTGTAGAGGTAATTATCAATATGGATCACAGTTTTTATAAAAACTTTTATATGGGTCCTGGATCAAATAATGATTCTAGACAAGGGTGGGAAACTTTTTTATTAATGTTTGCTCAATTATTTTATAAACATACCGAAGATCACCAAGACTTTATAAATAATTTTATGAATGATTTGGGAGATCATTTAAAAACTGTTGCAAGACAGAGAGCTGAAGCTAGAAAAGATGATCCAGATCCAATCGATAATATGGATGATGAATTACCAGATCCAGGTAGTGATGCTAAAGTAAATTAGTGGTGAAAACAGAAAAGTATAGCACTTTTGTTCCAAACTTAAGCCCTCACAGTTTAAGGTTAATAAGAAAGATATTCGTAGATAATAATAACTCTCAAGATTTAATCAAAGATCTTGAGAGTCAGATTACTATTTTTAATAAAATATCTTTAGATGAACATGAGTCGTTTTTCATGAAATTTAATAAAGAGAATATTTCTTTTCAAGCGTGTTGCTCTTTATTAGCTGATCTACTTGCTGGTGGTTGGCATGTAGGCTTAGGTCTTGAAGGGTTTTTAATTTCAAAGCCAGATTATTCAACTGCCTTTACTGGGAATAATTTAGAAGAAACTAAAGAAAAAATGAGGCGTGTCCAAAAAATTAATAGGGACAAGCACATGAAAAGTGTTGAAATACAAAGATTTATTCAACGAATGGAGAAACCTAGGAAAATTGGGAATGAGGAAAAATCAATATTAGATCTAATTGATAATGGTAAAGAACTAGCTGAAATTTTTAAGGACATTTCTCAACTAGATGAGGAAAAAAAAATCTCACTACTTAAAAAAATCATTAATCCTGAAATAGTTATTTGTTATCCTGAAGATCCACTATTTAGAGAGGAGCAAAATAATTGTCCATATACTGGCCTTAGATTAGGAGATATATGGAAATATTTCAGGCTTACATGGTCTAATGAATATAAATCTGTTCCTGGAAAAAGTTTTCCAATTTTAATTAGAAATGCTGCAAGGCCTAATAAACCAATTATGGGAATTGCTATGCTCAGAAGTGCTGCTCTTGCAGATGAAGCAAGAGAAGATGCTATTGGATGGACGGATGAAGCAACTATAAGAAAGAAAATTTATTCAAAAGAAATTGAAATAGATTTTTTAGTAAAAGCTATGGTCGATTGTTTAAATGAACAAATCGATAATATTAGAAGTGATGATTTTGATTTTTTAAATTCTAAATTAGTTAAAGAGCCTAACGAAGATGTAATTAAAAAACTTAAACAAATTTATGAAGACGAGTTTAACAGACGTAAAAGTGACTTAAAAAATGAAAAGAAAAAACCACCAAAAATTTCTAGTTTTGAGCCTGAAGATTGGATGAAAGAGTCGGAAGAAGCAGTTTTTAAAAAAAAGAGAGCGATCAAACTTTCAAAATTTTTAGAAATAAGAAAAGCTTTTAATGAGGTTAAAATCCAGAAAGATCCAGCAAGAGGATATGCTACCCTGATTCACCCATCTAATAAAAAAGGTAATGAACTAATTTCAGCTGCCTTAAGAGAAATAAAAACTAAAGCCCTCGCTGAAAATATAATGGATCTTGGTGTATGTGGTGCTGTAGCTCCTTATAATGAATTGATAGGAGGAAAACTTATAGCTGCTCTGATGGGAAGTACTGAGGTTAGAACCTTGTTCAAGTCTAGATATAATGGAAAAAAATATAAGTTCCCCTCAATAATTGCATCTAGCAGTAAAGGTAAAGCTGTTTACAGAGATGCTAATTTAATGTGCTTAACAACTACAAGTCTGTATGGAGTTGCATCTTCACAGTATAATAAAATAAAATTTTTAAAAAAAGATTATCCGGAACTTGAAACAGATGTGATTTGGAGTGAAGCAAAAAAAAACAAACAATCACAAAAAACTAAAGGCCAAGGTGTTTACCATTTTAGTAATGAGACCTCAAAATTACTTGGTATTTTAACTCTTAAAAAACTTAAATATGTTGAGGTAAATCATAAATTTGGTGAGGGAACTTCTCCAAAACTAAGAAAAGCAAGAGTTGGAATAGATTGCTTGCTTGATAATTCTAAATCAAATATTCAGCTTGATACTTTTTTTGCACATTCTATGCAAAGAAAAAACTATATTTTTTTTCATGAGAAAAATATTTTGAAAAAAATTATTGATCAAAAAAAGAATTTTTCCAATATCACATCCTCAAAAGCAGAAAACATTACATCAGCGTGGTTAAAAAGATGGTTAATAAAGCGAATTAATAGAGATGAAACATTGGAAAAACTAGCAAATCTTGGGCCAAAATATATTCATGATCAATTATACTTTGAAACAGAAGATAACGTTGTAAGTATTAAAAAATCTAAATAACCAATGAACAACGATAAAGATTATAAAATCGAAAAATTAAAAAATGAAAATGAATATTTACGAAAAGAATTAGAAAAATACAAAAATATAAAAAAAAATAGCTCTGTCGAAAGTTATCTTAATGAAAATTTAGAAGTCTTAATAAAACCAATAGAATCTCTAAATCTCAGCGTTAGAACTTTTAATTGTCTTAAAAATGAAAATGTTAAAAATATTGGTGATTTAATTCAATTATCGGAGCAATACTTACTTAAATCTCAAAATTTTGGAGTAAAATCATTAACAGAGCTAAGAGAATTATTAGATTTTTATAAACTTAATTTTAACACATATATTGAAAATTGGCCTCCTGAAAACTTAGAAGAAAAAATTAAAATTTTAAAAGAAAAAGAAATTGATGAATTACAAGTAGATACTGAGTCTTTATTAGGTGAAATTAAAGATTTATTGAATGATAAAGAATATTCAATATTACACGACCGTTTCTGGAAAAATAAAACACTACAAGAAATAGGTACAGCTTTAGATGTTACTAGAGAAAGAGTAAGACAATTTGAATTTCAGGCACTAAGAAAAATAAAAGTTGTTAAAAAAAATTATCTATTAAGTTTTATAAAAAAAAATGAAGAAAAAATTTTTAATAAATACTCTGAGGATCAAAACACCATACGTCAAAGCGCTGTTCAAAAAGTAAATTCAAGAGAAAAACTACCAAGAATGTTAGAGTTAAGAACTGATGAAGATATTCTAACAAAAATTATAATTAAAATACTTTATGAAAATATTTATGAGTATTTAAATAAAAATTATTTTGTAACTGATTATGGTTGGAAAAAATAATTTGGCACAAATTCCGTAAAAAAACACATATAGGTATATGGTAGATTATATATTTTACTTGTGTGTTGATATTCTTGTTTGGCTAGCTAAACTCACTGGTACTAGTTACGAACTTATTAATATTATCATATTTATCTTACTCTATCCTTTAATCCTTTTATTTTTATTAATAGTAATAATGAAACAAAGAAAACAAATTAAAAACTATAAATGACTGTAACCCCATTTATTTTAAGCTCAATAATTTTATTAATGAAGGGAACTATCCTTTTGTTTGCAATCTTTATTTTTTTTATTTTTGGTAAGGATGGGAAAACACCCAATTTTGCAATGAACCTCGTTTGGTCTTTTGGAATTGGTGGGCCGTTATTTCTATCTTCTGGTATATTTCTTGAAAACTTTTATTTAATAAAAGGCGGAATTTTCTTAATTATAATGTTGGGTTTAATACTATTTCATCAAGTTATCAGTGAGTATTTTGATAATAAAGAATTAGTTGAAGAAGAAACAAAAACAAAAAAATAAATCATTTTAAAAATCTAATAATGATTATAAAATTAACTTAATTTATGGAAATATTCTTTCTACTTAAAATACTTCTAATTATTGGGGCCATAGTGACTATATACGCAGTGGTTAGAAATCTAGATATTATAAAAATAATTCTTATTTACTGGAAAGATTTAATATTTGGTCGAAAGTAATTTAGCTAATTTTTGCAATTTTTTATTCTGAAGAGATGATTTTGCAACCATCATACAAAGTTCAGATTTTAAAATATATCCATCATTAATAATTCTCAAATTATTAGCTGCAAGGGTTGAACCTGTACTAGTAATATCTGTTATAACCTCAGAACTGCCTGTATATGGTGCTATCTCAGTACTGCCAATTGATTTAACAATAGAAAACTGAGTAACTCCTTTGCTATAAAAAAATTCACGTGTTAAATTTGGATATTTAGTTGCAACTCTTAATCGCTTTTTCTTTTTATCTTTAAACTCAAAGGCTACTTCTTCAAGGTCTGCCATGCTGAATATATCTATAAAATCTGTTGGGATAGCCACAACAAGTGTTGCTTGCCCATAAGGATATTTTTTAAAAATTTTAATGTTATTTTGAATATTAATTTCACTTTCTTTTAACAAATCTAATCCTGAAAAACCTAGGTCGAGTGATTTGCCTGCTAGTTGCTCTATTATTTCACGTGCGTGTAAATAAATAATTTCAATATTTTGCTTTCCTTTAATAGATCCAATTAGATCACGATCTCCTCTACTTGAGATTAATTTTAATTTATTTTTTTTAAAAATGTTTAACACATCTTTTCGAAGTCTACCTTTACTTGGAATTCCAATTTTAATTAGGTCTTTCATAAATTAAATGCAGCCCCAACTGCTGGAACTTGTTTTTTAGAACCGAGATCAGAAATTAATCCATCATAACGACCACCAGCACAACAATTAATAATTTTAGAATTAGATTTGATATCAATTTTAAATACCATCCCTGAATAGTATTCAAGCTGGCGTCCAAAAGATGTTGAAAACATCACATTTAATTTTGACACTTTATTTGAAGAAATTGGAAAATATTTTTGATCTACAACAAGATTAATTTTATTTTTTTTAAAAAATTTATTTAATTCTTTTGCAGCATTATTGATTGGACATTTAATTTTCAAAAATGATCTTATAATTGCTGAAACTTTCTTACCTTTGCTTGCCCTTCTAGGATCTTTCATTTTGGTATCAAATCTTTTTAAAATTTCTCCAATAGATCTTCCGGCAATCATTGTGGATGGATCTTTCTTTAATAAATTTAAATACCTTTTCTTATCCACAGCTATTTCTGTCGGGTCAATATCTGCATTTGTCTCTAATCGACTTAATAAGTCATTGAAATATTCATCTCGCCAAAAATGTCTTAATAATCTTAATCTCCATCGAGAAGGGATTTCTAATTTTGAAATCAATAATCTAAAAATCTCAACATTACCGATTGTTAATGTACCTGAAGTATATTTTAAATTTTTTAAAGCTTTTAAAGATGTATTAATTATTTCTTTATCATCATTTTTTTCATCTTTTGACCCTAAGATTTCAAATCCAACTTGGTTTCTAATAATAGAATTTTTTTTGTTTTGCGATTTTCGATATGCTTGACCACTATAAAAAATCTTCTCCTTTCCTCTCAAGTTATTTTCTAAATATCTAAGACAAGAAACGATGGTTAAATCAGGCCTTAAACAAAGCTCGCTACCGTTTTGATCAATAAATGCGAATATAAATTTTCTAAAGTTTTCACCTGATCTTTGCACAATATGATCAGCTTCAATTACTGAAGGTAAATCAATATATTTAAAACCCTTAGATTTTACTGATCTAAGGATGTTTTCAGATAAGTTTTTTGACTTCATCGATTAAATTTTCTTTTGGAAATGTTTTATTGTTTTCACCCTTAACACCTTTGAGACTTTTTATAGTGACTGTATTTTCATTAAATTCATTTTCACCACATATTATTGCAACATCCAACTCACGTTTATTTGCTAAGGTTAGTTGTTTGCCTAAATTTTTCTTTGTATCTAAAAAAATTTCAGCATTGATATTATTATTTCTTAATAGATCTAAAATTTCATAGTAATTTTTAATATATTTTTCATCCATAACACAAACTAAAACTGGTTTTTGACTATCTACTTTTATTTGATCTAATTGCATCAAAGCAAATAACAATCGATCAACTCCAAAACTAATTCCAGTACCTGGAATATCCACACCTTTAAATCTCGAGATTAATTTTGCATAGGCTCCTCCAGAACAAATGCTGCCTATATCAACCTCTTTACCTTTGTTGTTTGTAACTTTAAAATTTAGATTTGTTTCAACAATGAAATCTGAATAATAAGCCAATCCCCTAACAATTGTAAAATTTGTTTTGACCTGATTTAAATTTGAACTGTAACCCAATACTTCAAATACTTGTTCTAATTCCTTTATACCTTCTTGAGACAATGGATTTTTTAATGTTTCTTTTAATTCTTTTAAATCTTTAATTTTTAGAAAATTAAGTATTTCAGACGCTTGTTCATCGTTTAAATCTGCACCCTTAGTGATTGCACCACTTATATCTTTTCTTTCTTTTTTAAGCAGATCTTCAACACCTTTTAAACCAAAACCTGGTTTATCTAATTTATCAATTGCCCTAATTACTTTTGCTTGCTTTTCTTCTGATATTTTTAAATCGTCAATTAATCCTTGAGCTATTTTTCTGTTACTAATGTTGATTGTAAATTGATCTTTTTTTAGACCACAATCTAACAAAGTACTTGATATTAAATTGCAAAGC
This sequence comes from uncultured Pelagibacteraceae bacterium, assembly GCA_902572775.1. GTDB lineage: Bacteria > Pseudomonadota > Alphaproteobacteria > Pelagibacterales > Pelagibacteraceae > Pelagibacter. The sequence continues at coordinate 565 of CACGHF010000003.1, read as the reverse complement.
TCCGCATTTGCTTGCGCAGGATTAACATTTCCCACGATATCAAAATCCGCTTGCATAAATTCTCTGTATCTTCCATTACCAGCCTTTTCATTTCTAAAGACATTTTGAATAGCATACCTTTTAAAGATTGATGGAAGCTCTTGATTATTTTGTGCAACAAATCTAGCTAGTGGGCTTGAAAGATCATACCTAAGAGTAATGCTTTTTTCTCCATCCTGAAACGAGAATACATCAGACATAGGATTAGCATCATCTTCTGCCAAAAAAGATCCTATATTTGAACTTATCTCAAACGAAGGGGTTTCTAAAGCCTCAGCTCCAAATTTAATAAAATTATTCTCAATAGCTTTTAAAAGCTTTTTTTTGAGAAGAAGTTTTTTATCCCAACGATCTTCAAATCCTGAGGGTAATCCAGGAACTAATTTTTTTTCTTGTTTCATTTTTTGGTACCTTGGATAGGTTACGCTCCTATGACTTCGGATCCACAAACCGACGTGATACTATTTCACCACCAAGGCATATCCTTTTTTTATTTAGACCTTGAATATTAATTTTTTTTGTCTAA
>CACGHF010000002.1 GCA_902572775.1 uncultured Pelagibacteraceae bacterium | reverse complement strand
GCGCAGGGTTATAAACGTTTGATAGATGATTTTTCTTATGATCAGGAGAAAGTATCAAAATTTATTGGCAAAAGTAGAAGTCACATAACTAACTCATTAAGGCTACTTACTTTACCAAGTGATGTTATAAAATTAATTGAAACTCAAAAATTGACAGCTGGTCATGCGAAAATTTTGGTTGGTTTAGAAAATGCAAGTTTTGTTGCAACTAAAATTATTGAAAAAAAACTTTCTGTAAGACAAGCCGAAAATTTTGTTAAAATTTTTAAAAACAAAAAACAAAAATCAAAAAACATTAAAGACACAAATATTGCTGCTTTAGAATTATCAATTTCAAATAAAATTGGTCTAAATGTTAATATTCAAAATAATAAAAGAAATAAGGGTAAAATAATCTTTGAATATAAAGATTTAGATCAATTAAATAAAATTATAGATATAATCAAATCTAATTACTAAATCTAGGTTGATTGGTGAATAATAAAATCAGTAGTTATATTAAGCGATTTGTTCAAATTCTTCTTAATTGAAAGTTCTATTTCAGTAATTTTATATATTAATTTTTGAATATTTTCCGCTTTCCACTTTAATAATTGTTGTTTAGTTATTTCTTTATCTTTCCAAAAAATAGGTGGTTTAGCCGATGCAATTGTCAGATCTATATTTTTATTATTCTTGTATTCATGTGCAAGTGCGAGAAGTCTTTTTGATTTACCTAGGAGTGTCCTAATAATAATTATACAATCACTATCATTAAAGTTATTTTCGTTAAAAATACTTATGATTTTCTTTTTATTTTTTGCCAAACAATTATCTACAAGTTCTGAAATACTGTAATTTTGAGATAAGTTAATTAACTTTTGAATAATTTCTTCATTTAGTTTTTTTCCATTAATGCAATAATTCCCAATTTTATCCAATTCATTAAATAAAATTTCTCTATCACCATTAGATTTAGTAACTATTAAATTAATATTAGATTGAGAAATAGCAATATTTTTATCTTTGAAAAAATCAAAAGCTAACTTTGTAATTGTTTGCAAATTATCTGCATAAACTGGTATACAAATTAAATCTTTATTTTTTTCAAAAAAAGATCTTAATTTAGATCTTTTCTCAAGATTGTTACTATTAATTATTAAGTTTAAATCTTCTATTTTTTTTTCCAGAATCTCTTCTATTATTTTTAAAATTTTATCAGTAGCTCTTTTTATAATTACATTTTTTTTATCCTCAAATAGTGACTTAGAAAAGATACTTTCAATAAATTCATTATTACTATCTAGAATTTCTTTTTCTTCGTATTTAAATATATTATCTTTATCTTTGATTAAATTTTCTAAAATAGAATTTTTTAGACCTTCGTTTTCACCATAAATTAATATTATATTGGATTTATTTTGATTTATTTTTCTTATCTCGAAAGATTTAATAATCATTCTAAAGAATTAAGTTTATATCTTAATTTTTCAACTATTGATGAGGCAAAAGTCTCTTTAACAGTTCTTTCGTAATTATTTTGATCAAATGAATTATCAATTTTATCAATAATAAATTTTTTATTTACTACCAATCTTTCAGTTTTGTTGTCTTTTGTAATATCAATCAAGGTTATAGAAACTAATTCATAACTTGCTGCAGCTCCTGTTGCATTTTTTGAATTAATTATTTTTTTATATTCTGTGTTAATATCAATATTAATTTTTTTTAATGATGATTCATTATTGTTTCTATTTAATTGTGAAACAATCAAATTATTAATTAGTCTATCGCCTTCAACATTTCCTATTTTAACATGATAATCTACGTTTTTTTCTTGAAGATAAATTGGAGAGAAACCACAATTGCTTAGAAATAAAACAATAAAAATACTAAAAATTTTTTTTTTCATTAGATGATAATATTAATTAGTTTATTTTTAACAAATATCTTTTTTTTAATTTTTTTATTTTCGATGTGTCTTTTAATATTTATATCTGACATCATTTTATCTAATACTTGTTTTTCGGAAACATCTCTTTTCGTTTCAATTAGGCCTCTCTTTTTACCATTTATTTGAATAACAATAATTATGTTTTCCTCCTCAAGTAAAGAAATATTATAAGATGGCCATTCGAATTTTTTTGTTTTAATTATTTCTAAACACTCACTTGAAAAATGAGGAATTACAGGCATTATTGCTAATAATATTTTTTCATAGTTTTCAACAAGTGTTTGTTTTTTATAATTCTTTTTTATTTGTTTTATTAAAAAACCATAAATTTCGTATAAATTAGCTATTATTTTGTTGTAACTAAAGTTTTCAAGATTTTCAGTTATTTTTTTTAAAAATTTATTTGTTTCTTTTTTTAATTCTTCATCAAAATCATCAGTATGATTTTTATTCATTTCAATTAAAATTTTTGAATTTAAGTTCCAAAGTTTTTGAATAAATTTATATGATGAAATAATTCCCTCTTCTGACCACTGGACATCTTTTTCTGGTGGGCTATCAGATAAAATGAATAACCTTGCTGCATCTGCACCATAACTTTTAATTATATTCTCTGGGTCAATTATATTTTTTTTCGATTTTGACATTGACTCAGATGGTCCAACTGTAATTTTTTTTGAATGATTATTTTTTAAATACTTCTGACCTTCTATAGTTTCTATTTCTTCGGGACTAACCCAATTATTTTCAGGATCTTTATAAGTTTCATGACAAACCATTCCTTGTGTAAATAATCCTTCAAAGGGTTCTGATATATTAAGTTCTGTATTTTTATAAGACAAAGCACGCATAAAAAATCTTGAGTAAAGTAAGTGTAAAATTGCATGTTCAACTCCACCAATATATTGATCTACTGGCATCCAATAATCAATTTCTTCTTTATTATATCCATAAAGCGAATTGTTTGGTGAGCAAAATCTCAAATAATACCATGATGAACATACGAATGTATCTAATGTATCTGTTTCTCTAAAGAGTTTTTTCCCATTTACTTCAATTTCTTTCCATTCTTTTTTGCTATCAAGGGGGTTACCTTTAACATTGAGATCAACATTTTCAGGCAGTTTTACTGGTAACATTTCTTCAGGAACAGGATGAACTTCTCCTTTTTCATCATATAATATTGGAATTGGACAACCCCAATATCTTTGTCTTGATACACCCCAGTCTTTTAATCTGAAATTAATTTGTTTTTTACCTAAATTTTTTTCTTCTAAAATTTTTATTGTTTCTAAAACTGAATTTTCAGGTGCGCTTAATCCGTTAAGAAATTTAGAATTTATTACTATACCTGGTCCTGAGTAAGCTTCCTTAGTGACTTTAAAATCATCATTCTCTTCTTTAGGCTTAACAACAGTTTTAATTTCTAAATCATATTTTTTTGCAAAATCATAATCTCTTTGATCATGAGCTGGACATCCAAAAACAGCACCAAAGCCATAATCTACTAAAACAAAGTTAGCAAAATATACTGGCACTTTATGATTTGGATCGAGAGGATTAATAGCTAAAAGATCAGTTTTAAAACCAATTTTTTCTGCAACAGCTATAGCTTCTTCGGTAGTGCCAGATTTAGAACATTCTGATTTAAATTTTTTAAAATCTTCATTACCTTCATAATATTTTGAGATTTCATGATCGATTGATAACGCCAAAAAAGAAAAACCAAACAAAGTGTCAGGTCTTGTTGTAAAACACTTGATATTTTTTATAGGTAAATTACCCTCTATTTTAAAAGCTATTTCGCAACCAAATGATTTTCCAATCCAATTTTTTTGCATTGTCTTAACTTTATTTGGCCATTTTTTTAATTTGTCTAATCCATTCAATAATTCTTCTGAAAATTTAGAAATATTGAAAAACCATTGACTTAATTTTTTTCTTTCAACAGTTGCACCTGATCGCCAACCTTTTCCATCTATAACTTGTTCATTAGCTAAAACAGTTTCATCAACCGGGTCCCAGTTAACGTAGTTTTCTTTTCTATAAACAAGTTTTTTTTCAAATAATTCTAAGAAGAATTTTTGCTGATGTTTATAGTATTCTTCTGAGCAAGTGGAAATTTCTCTATCCCAATCTATAGAAAGACCAAGTCTTTTTAATTGTGCTTTCATATTTGAAATGTTGCTTTCGGTCCACGTTTTTGGGTCTAAATTATTTTGTTTTGCCGCGTTCTCTGCCGGCATACCAAAAGAATCCCACCCCATAGGATGTAAAACATTAAAACCTTGTAACGCTTTGTATCGAGCTAAAACATCGCCAATAGTGTAATTTCTTACGTGACCCATATGAATCTTTCCCGAAGGGTAAGGAAACATTTCCAGACAATAAAATTTTTTTTTATTTTTATCGACTTTGCTTGAAAAAATTTTTTTATCTTCCCAAATGTTTTGCCACTTCTCTTCTATACTTTTAAAGTTATAACGATCCACTGTAGTATTAATCCAGATTAGGATATTTGTAGTCTTTATTTTTTTTCTTTGTTTTATCTGTTTTTTCTTTTTGATAAATTGCAGCAGTTTTTAAAATTTGTCTCGTAAGTTCAGGTGCCAAAGATTCATTGGTTTCATATGTTTGACAATTAAAATTTTCACTGCATTTTTTTGTAAAAACTTTAATATCCAGAGCATCAGACCTAATTTCATTAGTTAAAAATCTGATAGAAATCTTTATACTTTCATTTGGATTTTGGTTATTGCTATACCAATCAGTTATTATTATACCCCCGCTATAATTTACAGAAACAAGCGGCATAAAATCAATTGTATCTAAGGAAGCTCTCCACAATTCATTAGAGGATGCAAATTCAAATGATCCTCCCCCACGGCTTGAAAATAATCCATCTTCTCCGCTTAATCTAAATCCCCTTCCTTCTTTAATGTTTTGTTCAACTCTTTTTTTCGGGTCAGCCGGGAATTTTCTTGCGTCACTTCCAGGTAATTTAAATTTACCATCAGGACCTTTGCAAGAAATCATGAATAATGGTAGGATTAATATAAATACTGCTTTTTTAATTAATATAGAAATTTTCATGTAGATTTAAAAAAAATTATATTTACAACATAAACCCAAAATATTTAAATTATATATATAAATAAGCATTAAAAAGTGATGCAAAAATGCAACACTTCATAAAAATATAGTAAAATAAGCCAATTTTGTAAAATTACAGCGATTTAGGTGATAAAAAAGCAACGTTTATTATTAATAATAACAATTAAACAAGGAGTAATTAATATGAACATTAAAAAAATAGGTTTAACTGCATTAGCAGGTTCACTTGTTGCAACTTCAGCATTTGCTGGTTCTCTAAGTGTTTCTGGTGGTGCTAGTTTTGAAGTACAACACGTAAACGGTGGTGCTGCTAACGCTGGTAAAGCTTGGTCTATGGGTAACAGTGTAACTTTTACTGGTTCAGGTGAACTAGATAACGGTTTAACTGCATCTGTATCATTTGAATTAGATCAAGGTGCTGGTGCTGGTGTAACATCAACTACAGATACTGGTAAGCCTTTCGACAGTCACTCTCTATCAATTGGAAGTGATACTGTTGGAACTTTAACTTTCTCTGGACACGGTGGAAGTTCGGCTCAATCAGCTGTAGACGATATGGCAACTGGTGATATTTGGGATAACGGTATGGGACATGCTGCTGCTCCAACATCATCAACTTCAGACAACATGTTGTCTTACTCTTTACCTTCTTTAATGGATGGTTTAGCGGTAAACGTATCATACGTTCCTCACACTGGTACACAGTACGAAGGTACTTTTGACTGGGCTGTTGCTTACACAGGTGTTGAAGGTTTAACTCTTGGTTTCGCTTCAGGTGAAAACAAAACTACTAAAGGTTCAGAAGCAGATGTTTCTACATACTATGCAACATACGCTTATGGTCCAGTAACAGTAGCTTTTGCTGAAACTGAATACGATTCAGAATCAACTACAACTACAGCAGATGTAGACTTTACTGGTTACTCTGTTGCTTACACTGTAACTGATGAGATTTCTATTGCTTACAAAGTAGCAGATCAATCTACACCAAATGCAAGTGGAGATGTTGACCAAGAAGTTAATGGTGTTACTGCATCATACACTGCAGGTGGAATGACTATCTCAGGTAAAATGGTTAACGGTGATAACATGAGCTACAGCTCAGCTGTTACTGCTGACAAATCTATGTGGGAAGTTGCTGCATCATTTGCATTCTAATTTAATTTAGATCAAATATTTAAAAAGGGCCCCTTTATAGGGGCCTTTTTTTTTATTCAAAATAAGATATTCCCGCAAATTCTAATCGCTTAAAAAGTAAAAGTTTTTTTAAGTTATTTTTAGAAATTCCACCTAAAGCTACTGTATCTTTTTTTGTAAGTTTAGTTAGAGACTTAAATTTATTAATACCCAAATAATTATTATTTTTTTTAAACAAAGAAGATAAAAAAATTTTATTAACGTTTTGTTTTTCTTTCATTCTTATTTCCTTTAAATTATGAGCAGATCCAATAACATTAAAATTTTTTTTAAATGAATAAGACAAGTGTTTAGTAGTTTTATTGAAGGAAGGTATGTACGCACCGTCTAAATTAAGTTTAATTGCTAGTTTAATGTTATTAGACAAGTAAAATTTGTTTCCCTTTTTTTTACAATAATTTTTTATTTTTAAAATAAGCTTTTTACTTGGTATTTTTGAGGAATAATTTCTGTAAATAATTACTGTTTGTTTATCTTGTTTATCAATATTATTTGCTTCAAATTTATTAATAAAGTAATACTTTCTCATCATATTTATATGCATAACACCGTAAAAAATTTATTAGACATTCAAAATAATATCAAAGATTATTTAAGCAAATCAGACACTAAAAAACATATAAAAGTCATAGCAGTCTCAAAGACATTTGATATTGAAAAGATTTTACCTCTAATTGATTATGGTCACCTTGATTATGGAGAAAATAAAGTTCAGGAAGCTATGGAAAAATGGACCAAAATTAAAAAAGATAATAAAGAAATTAAATTACATATGATTGGCAAATTACAAACTAATAAAGTTAAATTTGCTGTTCAAATATTTGATTATATTCATTCAGTTGATAGTGAAAAATTAGCTAAAAAAATTGCAGATGAACAATTAAAAATAAATAAAAAAATTAAAATCTTTCTGCAGGTTAATATTGGTGATGAAAATCAAAAATCAGGTATTAATAAAAATGATATTAATAAACTAGTTTCTTTCTGCAATGATCTTAAATTGGAAGTTATTGGCTTGATGTGCATTCCTCCTCTTAATAACGATCCAGAGGAATACTTTAATGAGATGAAGCAAATAAATAATCAATATGGATTTACAGAATTAAGTATGGGCATGTCTTCTGATTATTTAAAAGCAATTAAAAACCACTCAACATATGTAAGAATAGGATCTAATATTTTTGGTCAAAGGTCTTAAAAAATTTTTATTTTTGAATTTTTTCTAATTATTTTTAGCAAAATTAAAAAATCTTTTTCTTTTAACGCAATACATCCAGCCGTTGGTTTATAATTCTTTGTTAAATGAATAAAAATACAACTACCACGACCAGGTATAGTTTTTTTAAAATTGTACTTAATTGGAATTAACAAGTTATACTTATTATCTTTTCTGGTAAGTTTTTCATGTCTTAAATTATCATTGGCTTTAATGAGTTTGTTATATTTTTTTGGAAAATTGATATCATCACACCATCCCATTTTTTTTTTTATTTCTATGCATTTAAGTGATGTTATTGGTTTTTTTATTCTATCTTTTCTAAAGTAGAGATTTTCTATTTCAAATATACCTTTTGGTGTTTTTTTATCTCCCTCCTTTTTATTAATAGTTGATCCATATTTTCCAATACAGCATTTAAATACAAAATCATCTACTTGAAGTGTATGTTTATTTTTTACTAAAATTGTCATATTCTATCTCTGTGACCAGTCAAAATTTAATAATATATAAATTTAATTCATTATACCACATTCTTGAAGAACTTAGTTTAGACTTAAATTTTGAAATTTTTTATGTAGATAGTGAGAAATTATTAAATGATAAAATAAAAATTTTGAAAAATTATTTAATTATATCTAATAAAAAATATTCAAATATAAATAATCATTTTATTTTCGAAAATTTACCACTTAATATTTATAAATTAGTAGAAAGAATTAATATTGAATTTTTAAAAATCCAATTTAACAGCCAATCTAAAGTTCAGTTAAACAATTATGTTATTGATTTAAATTCTAGAGAGATGCTATTAAACAACATAAAACTTAAACTAACTGAAAAAGAAATTAATACGATAACTTATTTATCCAAACAAAATAAACCTGTAAGTATTGATGAATTACAAGAAAAGGTTTGGAGCTATCAATCTGATATGGAGACACATACAGTAGAGACTCATATTTATAGGTTAAGAAAAAAAATTTCTAGCTCATTTAATGATCATGAATTTATAGTTAGTAAAAAAAATGGCTACCAAATTAAATAAAAAAAATCTAATTGCCAAAGATCTTTATACAAAAAAATATAAACCAAAAATAGTTAGACCCAAAAAAGGTAAGGGGAGCTTCAAAAGAAAAAAAAAATAATTCTAAAGTCTTGCACCAATTTTTTGAATTACTTTTGAGGATAATTCGGTGCCTTTTTTAAGGCTTTCTCCAATCGAAAATTTGTTAACATATCCATGCAAGAAACCTGCAGCGAAAAGATCACCTGCTCCTGTAAGGTCAACAATTTTAAGGTTTTTTTGAATACCGCATTCATAAATCTCCTCACCTTTTACCGCTATTGCTCCTTTTTCTCCTCTTGTAACAACTATCAATTTGTTAAGTACTTTTGAAAAATTTATAACTTCTTTGAAGTCTTTTGCCTCAAATAATGATGTAATTTCTTGTTCGTTAGCAAAAACAATATCTAAATTATTTTGTACTAAATTTAAAAAATGAGGTTTATGTCTATCTACACAAAATTGATCAGAAAGTGACATAGCTACTTTATTTGCATTATTGATTGCTTTATCAAAAGCTTTTTTAGGTTCACCTTCATCCCATAAGTAGCCTTCCAAAAAAATTATCTCACTATTTTTTATTGATTCTGAATTAACATCATTTTCATTAATTTTGCCTGCAGTTCCTAAAAAAGTACACATTGTTCTCTCTGAGTCTGGTGTTACTAATATTAAGCATGTTCCTGTTGGTAGCACCTCTTCTTTTTTGGTGTAAAAATATTTTACATTCTCTTTTTTCAATCCTTTTTCGTACTTAATACCCAATTCATCATCTGAAACTTTTCCTATAAAACCTACTTTATTTCCAAGTTGAGATAAGCCAACAATTGAGTTAGCAACAGATCCTCCAGAAACTGTTTTTTCAATTTTGAGAGTCTTAAGCAAATTTTTAAATTCATTTTCATCAAAAATAAGTTTCATTGTGCCTTTTGTTAGATTATTTTGAATGAGAAATTCTTCATTAACTTTACAAATCACATCAACTATGGCGTTTCCTATTCCTAAAATTTTCATATTATGCTTTTTTTGTAATAACAGGTTTTTTTCTATTTGGATAGCAACTAGTACATATTTTACATTTTAAACCATAACATTCTCTAGCCTTACAATATTCTCTTCCATAAAAAATAATTTGAAGATGAAGTTTAGACCAGTTTTTTTTTGGAAAAATTCTTTTTAAATCTTTCTCAGTTTGGACAACATTTTTTCCGTTTGTTAATCCCCATCTTTGTGCAAGTCTATGAATATGAGTGTCCACTGCAAAAGCTGGATATCCAAAACCTTGAGACATCACGACACTAGCTGTTTTATGACCAACACCAGGTAGCTTTTCAAGTTGTTCAAAGGTTTTTGGAACTTTTCCATTATGTTCTTCTAAAATTTTTTTAGACATAAAATAAATACTTTTAGCTTTAATTCTAAATATACCGATTTTTTTAATTAGTTTTTCAATTTTTTTTCTACCTAATTTTACAAAATGTTCAGGTTTATAGTATTTAGGATATATATCTTTAGTAACATTATTCACGTTAACATCAGTGCATTGAGCAGAAAGAAGCACAGATATTAATAGCGTAAAAGTATTTTTGCTTTTAAGAGGTACTGGTGCTTGGGGATAAATTTTATTTAATGTTTTAATAATTATTTTTGCTTTTTCTTTCTCATTCATTGTGAAAAGTTAAGCAAATCTCGCATTGAATATAAGCCTGGTTTTTTTTTCATTAACCATTTAGAGGCTGTTAAAGCTCCATCAGAGTATAAGGCTCTATCAAATGCTTCATGATTTAATGTAATTATTTCTTTTCCACTAGAAAATTTTACTTCATGTTCTCCAATAATTTCACCTCTTCTAATTGAATTAAAATTAATTTTTTTTCCATAAGGAAAAGTTTTTTTGTTTAAAAATTTTTTTCCAATTAAATTATATAAATTTTTACCTTTTCCATCCGCGATCCCTTTACCAAGCATTAGAGCTGTACCTGATGGATAGTCTTTTTTATGTTTATGATGCACTTCAAATATTTTACTCAAGTAATCATTGTTTAATGATTTTGATGCTATTTCTGTTAAATACATTAATAAATTTACACCTAAGCTCATATTACCAGCCTTTAAAATTGGTATTTTTTTTGAATATTTTTTAATTTGATTTTCTTCACTTCTGCTAAAACCTGTTGTTCCAATAACAACTTTTTTTTTTAGTTTTGAGGCTATTTTGAGTATTTCAAGAGTACATTTGGGTACAGTAAAATCAATAATCACATCTGTTTTTTTAAAAGCTTTATAAGAATTTAATTCAAGTTTAACACCATTAAACTTTTTATTTATCAATCTATTTTCTGTCAGTGTAACTAATTTAAAATTTTTATTTTTTTTGGAAGATTTAATCAGTTGTTGGCCCATTCTTCCCATACAGCCTGAAATAGCTAAGTTAATCTTTTTCATATCTAATAATTTGAAGACTATACTTTTATATGAAACTTTTACAATAATTTATGATTTGAAATAATATAGTCACCAATAGTCTCTTTATTTTTATCACTTGCATTTAAAGACATGATTATTTCATCAACATCTTTGCGTTTGAGATTTAAATCATAAATATTCAATCTATTATTTTTAATAAACAAATCAAACTCATTTGAAAAATTTTCTGAATTTTCTAATAACATTTTTGATATTTCTATAAAGATTATTACTTTTGATTTTTTTATAGTTTCAGATAGTCCCTTCAGAGCTAAAAAATCAAAACCTTCAAGATCAAGTTTTATAATTATATTTTCCTTGAGAGAAATTTTTTCATTTTTAAAAATATCATCTAATTTATAAATATTAATTTTTTCATTATCTTTATTTTGGGTAAATCTAAAGGACCCATCATTTTTAAGATTATCAATATTTTCATTAAAATATACTTCTGTGTTTTTATCTCCAATTCCAATGTTAAAGTAATTTACGTTTTTTATTTTATTAAGTTCTATGTTTTGTTCTAGGTTATAAATAGCTTTTTTCGATGCATCAAATGCATAAATATTTTGATCTTCAAATTTTTTTGCAATCGGAATTGAATAAGCTCCAAAATTACAACCACAATCAACAAATGATCCATTATATTTTTTTATGAAATAAATTACTCTTTCAACATTTTCATTATCCCAAGGTTTTAAATTTTTGAGCATCCATCTACTCAAACTTTTTCTACTGAATGAGGCATAAAATTTATAATCTTTAAAATTTAATATGAATTTTGATTTTGTTAAAAATTTAAATATTGAAAAATATAAGTAATAAATTTTTTTATTTTTTCTGGATAAATATTTGTTGATAATATTTTGAAAAATATCATCTAACATTTTTTAGCCTAATTTTTCCAGAAATTTTTAGCTTTTTGAAAAAATTTCTTAATACTTGGATTTGATTTTTCGTTTTCAATTTCTCTAAATTGCTCCAATAATTCTTTTTGTTTTTTATTAAGGTATACTGGAACTTCTGTTTTTATTTGAACATATAAATCTCCAAAATCTCCTCTTCTCATAAAAGGCATGCCTTTACCTTTTAATCTAAATTGTTTACCATTTTGAGTTCCATCTGGAATTTTGATTTTAGCTTTACCACCGTCAATAGTTGGAATTTCAAGAGTAGTTCCTAATGCAGCATCCGTAAGCGAAATAGGAAATTCAAAAAATAAATTTTCATCGGATCTTTTAAATAATTCATGAGAGTGAACATTAATAAACAAATATAAGTCTCCTGTTGCCCCACCTCTAGCGCCAGCTTCACCTTTGCCTGCAAGTCTAATTCTAGTTCCATCGTTTACACCTTTAGGGATTGTCACAGAAATTTTCTTTGATGTTTGCTTTTTACCCTGACCATTACAACCATTACATGGGTTAGTAATTTCTTCACCATTTCCATTACATTGTGGACAGGTTTGTTGAACCGTAAAGAAACCTTGATTAGATCTTATTCTCCCATTACCTCCGCAATATGAACATCTATCAGGTGAATATCCTGGTTTAGAACCACTACCTTTACATGTTCCGCATTGTTCTGTTGTAGAAAATTTAATATCTTGTTTCTTTCCATGATAAGCCTCCTCTAAAGAAATAGATAAATCATATCTTAGATCTGAACCTCTATTATTTGATCTTCTACTTCTTGACCTACCGCCACCACCAAAGTCACCAAAAAAATCCTCAAATATATCTGAAAAATCTGCTCCACTGAAACCACCAAAACCTCCACCTGGTCTGCCACCACCATTTTCAAACGCTGCGTGACCAAAATTATCATAGTTTTGTTTTTTTTCTTTGTCCGAAAGAACACCGTACGCTTCACTCGCTTCTTTAAATTTTTCTTCTGCCTTGGAGTCCCCGGGATTTTTATCTGGATGATATTTGACAGCTAATTTTCTGTAAGCTGATTTTAATTCGTCTGGACTTGCGCTTTTATTAACGCCTAGGACATCGTAATAGTCTCTTTTAGCCATCAAATTACCCCAGACAATTAAATGTCAGATTAAGCGCTTTTTTCTTTATTCTCGTCCTTTACTTCTTCGAAATCAGCATCAACAACATTTTCGTCTTTTTTACCTGTATCATCTTCACCATCATCTTTTCCAGACTCAGGTTTTGTACTTTGTTGTGATTTATAAATTGCCTCACCAAGTTTCATCGAAGCTTGAACTAATGCTTCGGTTTTCTTCTTGATATCTTCAATATCTTCACTTTTTAAAGCTTCTTTCACAGCAGATGATGCATCCTCAATTGCTTTTTTCTCAGCATCAGAAATTTTTGAGCCATGTTCTTTTAAATTCTTTTCAGTAGAGTGAATTAAAGTATCAGCTTGGTTTCTAACATCAACTGACTCTCTTTTCTTCTTATCTGCTTCTTTGTTAGCTTCTGCATCTTTAACCATTTTTTCAATTTCTTCATCACTTAATCCACCAGAAGCTTGAATTTGAATTTTTTGCTCTTTACCTGTTCCTTTGTCTTTAGCAGAAACATTTACAATACCATTTGCATCTATATCAAAAGTAACTTCAATTTGAGGAACACCTCTTGGAGCTGGTGCAATACCTACTAATTCAAAATTACCTAAAGCTTTATTGTCAGCCGCCATTTCCCTTTCACCCTGCAGGACTCTAATAGATACAGCTGGCTGATTATCTTCAGCAGTTGAAAATACCTGACTTTTTTTAGTCGGTATTGTTGTGTTTTTATCAATCAGTTTTGTAGATACACCCCCAAGTGTTTCGATACCAAGCGATAGTGGAGTTACATCTAATAGGAGCACATCTTTAACATCACCTTGTAATACACCAGCCTGAATAGCAGCACCCATTGCAACTACTTCATCAGGGTTTACACTTTTGTTAGGATCTTTTCCAAAAAAGTTTTTAACTTCCTCTAATACTTTTGGCATTCTAGTCATACCACCTACCATAACTACTTCATCAATTTCACTAGCAGTAATTCCCGCATCTTTTAATGCAGTTTTACATGGAGGCATTGTTCTAGCAATTAAGTCCTCAACTAAAGCTTCAAGTTTTGCTCTAGTCATTTTTAAATTAATATGTTTTGGACCTGTTTTATCTGCTGTAATGAAAGGTAAATTTATATCCGTTTGTTCAGCAGAAGATAATTCTATTTTTGCTTTTTCAGCAGCCTCTTTTAATCTTTGTAAAGCAAGTTTATCTGACTTAAGATCAATTCCATTATCTTTCTTGAATTCGGAAATTAAATAGTCAACAACAGCATTGTCAAAATCTTCACCACCTAAAAAAGTATCACCATTAGTTGATTTAACTTCAAATACACCATCACCTAATTCCAAGATAGAAACATCGAATGTTCCTCCACCTAAATCATATACAGCAATTTTTTTATTTTGTTTTTTATCTAAACCATAAGCTAGAGACGCAGCTGTTGGTTCATTAATAATTCTTAAAACTTCTAATCCAGCAATTTTTCCTGCATCTTTTGTTGCCTGTCTTTGTGCATCATTGAAATATGCGGGTACTGTAATCACAGCTTTTGTTACAGCTTGACCTAAATATTTTTCTGCCGTTTCTTTCATCTTTTGTAAAATGAAAGCTGATATTTGAGAGGGTGAATATTTTTCACCTTTAGTTTCAATCCAAGCATCACCTTTTTCAGAATTAACTATTTTAAAAGGTGCAGCCTCTACATCTTTTCTTACTGTTGGGTCGTCAAAATTTCTTCCAACTAATCTTTTTACCGCAAAGATAGTATTTTCTGGATTTGTAACAGCTTGTCTTTTTGCTGGTTGTCCAATTAATTTTTCGTTTTCATCTGTAAATGCTACAACTGATGGAGTTGTTCTTGCTCCTTCAGCATTTTCTAAAACCTTAGCTTGTGTTCCTTCCATAATGGCAACACATGAATTTGTTGTTCCTAAGTCTATTCCAATAATTTTACTCATAATATTAAAGTCTCTCTTTCGTCATATAGGGTTTAAATGTGAAACTACAAGTTGATCTCATAATTATTTATTTTCAGGATTTTCCTTATTTTCTTCAGTTTTTTCTTCTTTTATTACACCTTTTTTTGACACCCCAACTAATGAGGGTCTAAGTAATCTGTCTTTTATAATAAAGCCTTTTTGAATCTCTTGGATTATTGTACCAGGTTCTTTCGTATCATCCTCTATTTCCATCATTGCTTGATGAAAGTTAGGATCTAGTTTTTTGTTAAGGCTATCAATAGGTTTAATGTTATTTTTTTCAAATATTGAGACTAAATCTTTTTTAATAATATCTAAATGTTCTAGTGTCTTCTTTAATGCTTCAGTTTCTTTTAACTTATCGTCACTTTCAAGAACATGTTTTGATCGATCCAAGTTATCAATCAAATTAAGTGCTTCTTTAGCAAAACTATAACCACCATATTCAAAAGCATCCTCTTTTTCTTTTTCAAATCTTCTTCTTTGATTTTCCATTTCAGCAAAAGTTCTTGCCACTTTATCTTCAAGTTCAGCAATTTTTTCTTCTGGAGTTAGTTCTTTGATTTCTTCTTTAAGTTCTTGGTCTGTTTCTTGCTTATTTTCTTCGGCTAAGTTTTCTTCGGATTTCTCATTTTCTTTTACTGTATCTTGGTTTAGTTTCACAGAAGTGCTATTTTGGTTTTCCTCTTTTTCCATACCCTCTTATATGGTAAGGATTTTAGTAATTTCTAGATGTCTAAAAAAAAAATATATAAATTGCTCATTGGGACTAATAACAGGGGCAAACTAAGAGAAATCAAGAGTTTATTGCCAAAAAATATCAAAATATACTCTACATCTGAATTTAATTTAAAAAGCCCAGTTGAAAATGGCAAATCATTTAAAGAAAACTCGTTAATTAAATCTAGATATTTTTCAAAAAAAACTGGATTAATATGCTTGGCAGATGATTCAGGTTTAGAAATAGATTTTTTGGGTAAAAGTCCTGGAATTTATTCTGCGAGGTGGGGAGGAAGGCATGGAGATTTTAATAAGGCTATAAGAAGAGTATATAGAGAGTTAAATAAAAAAGATAAAAATTGGAAAAATAAAAAAATTAAGGCTAGATTTATCTGTGCGCTTTCTATTTCAAGTTTAAATAAAAAAATGGCTTGTGTTTTGGGAAAAGTGGAGGGTTATATTTCAAATGAACCAAAAGGAAAAAATGGATTTGGTTATGATCCAATTTTTATTCCTTTAAAAAAAAGAAAAACCTTTGGAGAAATGGAGCCATCTCAAAAATACAAGATGGATCACAGATACCAGGCTTTTAAAAAAATTAGAAAATTTCTATAAGCTTTTTATCCTCAATTTTATAAAAATTAAGTCTATGATTTATTTTATTATTTTTGATATCAAAAATTCCTATTTTTCCTTTGAATGAATTTTTTCTCTTAAAAATTTTACTTAAGTTTTTGGCATTTGAATTTAATGACAAATAATAAACCAAGCCAACAAGATCGTAACTTAACAAAGATAAATGGGTTGGATCTTCATTAAATGCGTTAAAGTATTTTATTTTATAGTTATCAAAATTTTCTTTATTTATTGATGGATAATATAGTGGCTGTATATCAGTTTCGTTTAGCAAACTTTCATTGAACCACTGATTTAAAGTTATAAAATATTTGTTTTTAGGAAGTACGTCGGTATATAAAAGTGATGTAGATACACTTTTAAGACTTTCATCAAAATCTGCAATTACTACAGCATCAAAATTTAAACCACCTAAAGTATATCTTTTTTCCAGACTTTTTATTTTTTTTTCTTTATTTGGATCAGTAGAATTTTTAATTCTTTTAATTTCATCTTCTAAATTTTGTTTTCTTATTCTGTAGTTTGTAATTTCTTCTATTTGTTTTGTTAGCTTAGTAGGCTCTGTATTATATTCAAAATCTTTATAAATTTTTATTTTTGAGTTTTTCATTCCTGTTTTAATCTCAAACTCATAATCTTGTATAGGTGTTAAAAAAATAGTTCTTTTAACTTTATTAGTCTCTAAAAATTTTTTAATGGTGTTAAATTGAGAAGTTGAATTTATTCCTGCAGAAATTACATTTTTGGGAAGATCCAAAGTTTTATTTGTTAATGATAAAAATGTTAAATCTTTCATCTCATCTAAATAAGTTAAACTTTCATAAAACACAGGGCCTATAACAATTTTTATTCCCATTTCACTGAATTCAAATGCTGATTTTAAAGTTTGGTTAGCTTTAGTTGCGGTATCTTTTGGAAAGATTTTTATTAAATCATTATCAATATCTTTGACAGCTAATCCAACTGCCTTAATTATTGACGCTCCAATTTCTTTATTGTCTCCAGTCATAGGAACTAGTAATCCTATTTTAATTTTCTCTTGAGCATTAACAGCTTGAAAAGACAGAAAGTGAAAACTAAAAAAAATAAAATAAATAATTTTAATTAATTTAATCATTTTGATGTTAGTATAATATTATTTGAGCTAAATTATGATCATAAAACCACAATTTAAATCGAAAGAATACGAAAAAGGTCTTTATTTGGTGTCAACTCCTTTGGGAAACCTTAAAGATATAACTTTAAGAGCAATTGAAGTTTTGCAACAATCATATTTAATTTTGTGTGAAGATACCCGAGTCTCAAAAAATCTTTTAGATAAATATCAGATAAAATCAAATCTAATTTCAAACCATAAATTCAATGAGAAAAAAAATGTAGTAAAGATTGTGGAATATATTAAATCTGGAAAAATAATTTCTTTGATATCTGATGCTGGCACACCTAGTATTTCTGATCCAGGTTCAATATTGGTTAATGAGTGTATAAATAACGAGTTAAAAATTTTTCCTATTCCTGGACCTTCAGCAGTTGTTGCAGCCGTTTCAATTAGTGGATTTTCAGATAAATTTTTATTTTGTGGTTTTTTTCCAGATAAAAAACAGCAATTATCAAATGAATTAAAAAAATTGTCTGAATTTGAAAATTCTCTAGTTTTTTTTATTTCCCCTAAAAAAATAAACAAAGTCATACCTGAAATAAAAGAGAATTTTTCTGGTAGAAAGATAGTTTTTTGTAGGGAAATAACAAAAATGTATGAAGAATTTATTAGAAAAAATGTAGATGAATTAAAATTGTTTGAAAAAGAGCCAAAAGGTGAACTTACTGTTGTTATTTCTGAAAAAAAAAAAAATAAAAATATGTCTAAAAAATTAACTGAATCAGATATGAATATAATTAAAAAAATGATGAATAAATTATCTACTAAAGAAATTACAGATATTTTAAGCCAAAGTACTAATGTGCCTAAAAAAGAAATATATAATTATTGTTTAAAATTAAAAAATGAAAAATAAATTATTAATTTATATCTTTATAAGTTTTATTTTAACCGGATGTGCTGGTGTAAGTTCAAAAGGCCTTTTCGGAACTGGTGTTTCAGTTGCTCTAGATCCAAGAACAGTAGGCACTCAAATAGATGATTCAATTATGCAAAAAACTATTAGCGCTAAAATTTTAGCTAGAGATAAAAAGTATCTTCTTGGAGTAAAAACTAAAGTTTTGGATGGGAGAATTTTTATAACTGGAAAGGTGGACAGACCTGAAGAAAAATTACTAATTACGAAATTAGCATGGGAAACTAAAGGTGCTAGATCAGTTAGAAATGATATTAAAATTAAAGAAGAGTTTAATTTTAAACAATCTGCAAAAGATTTGCTTATCACTTCACAATTGAGAACAGCACTAATTGTAAATAAAAATATTAAAGCAACTAATTATCAAATCGATACTTATAAGAAGAAAATTTATGTTTATGGTATTGCTTTAACCTCTGAAGAAAAAGACTTAGTAATAAGTGAGGCTAAAGAAATTCTTGATGTTGAAGATGTTATTGCAAGTATAATTCTTCTTGAAGATCTAAGAATTCAAAGAGAATAATTATTTTTTGTAATCAATTACCTCTGAAGAATAAGCAGCAATTGATGCTAGGTTAAGTATTTCAGAAGTCGATGATCTTAAAGGAGCAATTTCAACAGGTAGTCCAAGTCCAATTAACAATGGTCCTATTACTTTAGTTTCACCTATGGTTTTCATTAATTTATAAGAAATTGCTGCACTATGTTGTCCAGGCATTATTAAAATATTTGCTTTACCAACAATTTTAGCAAAAGGATAAAGTTCCTGGTATTCAGAATTTAGAGCAACATCTGGCTGCATATCTCCATCAAATTCAAAATCTACTTTTTTCTCTTTCAATATCTCAACTGCATTTCTAATATGTTTAGTTCTGCTAGTAAGGGGCTGTCCAAAAGTAGAATGAGAAACAAAAGCAACTTTTGGATCAAATCCAAAAAGTCTAACTACTCTAGCCGTAGATATTGCAATCTCAGCCATTTGTTCAGATGTAGGATATTCATGAACACTTGTATCACCAACAAATATAGTTCGGCCTTTATGTACAATCATATTTAATCCAAACATAATTTCACCCTTTCTAACATCTACAACTTGTTTGATTTTTTCAAAAGAAGCACCAAATCGTCTTGTATTGCCTGTTACAGCACCATCAGCATCTCCACAGGCAACCATACTAGTAGCCCAAACAACTCGATCATTTCTTATCATTCGGTCACAATCTCGTTCTAATAATCCTTGCTCTCTTTGTAATTTTTCAAACAAATGTTTTACGTATCTTTTTCTCTTTTCCTCATCTTTTGAATTAACAATTTCAATGTTAAAATTTTCACTATAACCAATATTTTTAATTTGTTCTTTAATTTTACTTTCTTTACCAACCAAGATTGGAATACCTAATTTTGAATTTTTAAATGCTATAGCAGCTTTTAAAGTATTTTCATCTTCACCATCTGCAAAAACAATTTTTTTCTGATTTTTCTTAATAAATGAATTTATACCTTGCATGATGGTTACTGTTGGGTCTAGTCTTTGTTTTAGTTGATCTTTATAAACATCAAAATCATCTATATTTTTTCTAGCTACTCCGCTATCTATAGCTGCTTTTGCTACAGCCGCAGGTATTACACTAATTAATCTTGGATCAAATGTAGATGGAATAATATAATCTTTTCCATAATGAGGTCGTTCCCCACCCATAGCTGCAACCACTTCATCAGGAACATCTTCTCTTGCAAGCTTGGCTATTGCTTTAGCTGCAGCAACTTTCATTTCTTCATTTATCGTTTTGGACCTCACATCTAAAGCTCCACGAAAAATGTAAGGAAACCCAATTAAATTATTTACTTGATTGGGATAATCCGATCTCCCTGTCGCAACAATTGCATCATTTCTAACCTCACTAATTTCTTCTGGGGTAATTTCTGGATCAGGATTAGCACAAGCAAATATAATTGGATTTTTTGCCATAGATTTAACCATCTCTTTTTTTAGAACACCCTTTGCAGATAATCCTAAAAAAACATCTGCACCTTTAACAGCATCCTCTAAAGTTCTATGTTTAGTTTTAACTATATATCTGGATTTCCATTGATCAATTCCCTCAGTTCTTCCTTCAAAAATAACACCCTTTCTGTCTAGCATTATTATATTTTCAGATTTTACTCCTGAGTTTTTAAATAACTCAGTACAGGCTTGCGCTGAAGCTCCAGCACCATTTACTACAACTTTAATTTTTTTTATTGATTTACCACAAATATCTAAGGCATTAATTAATGCTGCTGTTGTTATAATTGCTGTTCCATGTTGGTCATCATGAAAAACTGGAATATCTAAAATTTCTTTTAACTTCTGTTCTATTATAAAACAATCTGGGGCTGCTATGTCTTCTAAATTTATTCCACCAAAACTAGGGGCAAAATTTTTAATTGAATTTATGATTTCGCCTGAATCTTTACAATCAATCTCTAAATCAATAGAATCGATATCTGCAAATCTTTTAAATAATATAGCCTTTCCTTCCATAACAGGCTTTGATGCAAGAGCACCTAAATTTCCCATCCCTAATATTGCTGAACCATTACTTATTACTGCAACAAGGTTTCCTTTGCTTGTGTAATCATAAGCTGCTTCTGGGTTTTCACTTATCTTTTTTACAGGAGCGGCAACTCCTGGTGAATACGCTAAAGCGAGATCTCGCTTAGTTGTCATATTTTTGGAAGAAATAATCTCAATCTTGCCAGGTTTTTTTTCTTTATGAAAATCTAATGCTTCCTTATCTGTATAATGATCAATTTTTGTTTTTTTCATTTCTGATAACAATAAGTGTACAATTAGGGTAAAATTAAGACTAATATGATTTATGAACTTAATTAAGTCAACAGGGACATTTGGTTTTTATACTATCATTAGTAGATTACTTGGTTATTTAAGAGATATTTTAATAGCAATTTTTCTAGGAACAGGAATGTTGGCTGATGCTTTTTTTGTAGCATTTAGAATTCCAAATACTTTCAGACGATTATTTGCTGAGGGAACTTTTAATGCAGCATTTGTTCCAAGTTATTCATCAGAAATAACTAAAGGTAAAAAACAATCAAATAAATTTGCTAACGATATTTTTAACCTACTTTTTTTAGGGTTGTTATTTTTAATAATAATAATTGAAATTTTTATGCCTATATTTGTTTCAATTATTGCCCCTGGATTTGTCGGTGATTTAGAAAAAATGGAGGTAGCAATTAATTTAACAAGAATTACTTTTCCTTTTTTGTTTTTTATTTGCTTAGCTTCTTTTTTTTCCGCAATTCTAAACTCACATAACAAGTTTGCAGCTGCAGCTGCAGCCCCAATAATTTTAAATATTGTTTTAATATTAGTATTGATTTTTTCTAAATCTACAGGTGATCAATTGGTTTATTATTTGTCTTATGGTGTTTCTTTTGCTGGTTTTTTACAGTTAATATTTTTATATAAATACGTATCAAAATATTACTCGCTTAAATTTAATTTCAAATTAAAAGTAAGTAATAAAGTTAAGTTTTTTTTTAAAAAACTTTTACCGAGTATTTTTTCCTCTGGAGTTACCCAAATTAATATTTTAGTAGGTACAATTATTGCATCATTTCAAGCAAGTGCAGTTTCTTATTTATATTATGCTGATAGAATTTATCAAATTAACCTAGCTATAGCTGGTATAGCTATTGGTGTTGTGATACTTCCACAGCTTTCAAAACATATTCAATCTAGAAAAAAAAATAAGATTTTGTATATTCAAAATAAAGCTCTAGAATTAAGTTTATTCTTAAGTCTTCCAGCAACCATCGCTTTAATCATAGGATCAGAGCAAATTATTTCAGCTTTATTTGGCTATGGGTCTTTCAATGAAAATTCGGTAAGCAACTCAAGCTTAGCTTTATATTATTTTGCTTTAGGTCTGCCTGCTTTTGCAATGATAAAAGTATTTTCAAGTTTTTTCTTTGCAAACCATGATACTAAAACTCCATTTTATATTTCTTTGATCTCAGTTTTAGTTAATATTTTTATCAGTTTGTATTATTTTAGTGAAATTGGTTTTATAATTATTCCAATAGCCACATCTATTTCATCTTGGTTTAATTCAATATTGTTATTTTTATTCTTAAAAAATCAACAATTATTTCATTTTAATCAAATATTTTTTATTAAATTTATTAAAATAATTTTTGCATCAATTATGATGGGTTTATTTTTTAACTTTATGTTAAATTTTTTCCAAAACGATTTAGCATTTGATAAATCAATTAAATCTTTTTATTTAGTTTTATCTGTTATATTAGGTTTGTTGTTTTATTTGATTGTATGTTATTTCATCAAAGCTTTTCAAATGAATGATATTAAATTAAGGTATTAATTTTATGGGTAAAAAAATATTCTCTGGTGTTCAGCCTACAGGTAATCTTCATCTTGGAAATTATTTAGGTGCCATAAAAAACTTTGTAGACCTAAACAACGATAAAGATAATAAATGTATTTTTTGTGTAGTTGATCTGCACGCTATTACAGTAAGGCAAGATCCTAAAGAGTTAAAAAATAATATTAGAGAAACTGTTGCAACTTTTATAGCTAGTGGAATAGATCCAAAAAAAAGTATAATTTTTAATCAGTCTAAAGTTGCTGCACATGCAGAGGGAGCATGGATATTAAGCTGCGTTGCCAGAATGGGTTGGTTAAATAGAATGACCCAATTTAAAGAGAAAGCTGGTAAAGACAAAGAAAAAGCTAGTATTGGATTATATTCTTATCCAGTTTTAATGGCAGCTGATATTCTTTTATATGATGCCACTCACGTACCTGTAGGTGATGATCAAAAACAACATTTGGAATTATGTAGAGATATAGCTCAAAAATTTAATAATGATTTTGATGTGGAAAATTTTCTAAAAGTTCCTGAACCATTAATAAAAAAAGAGTTTTCAAGAATAATGAGTTTAAAAGATGGATCAAAAAAAATGAGCAAATCAGAATTATCAGATTTAAGTAGAATAAATTTAACAGATGATAAAGATCAAATAATAAACAAAATTAAAAAAGCAAAAACTGATCCATTGCCTATGCCGCAAGATATAAAGGAACTTGATGAAAGATTAGAAGCAAAGAATCTTTTAGGAATTTATTCAAGCCTGACAAATTCTTCATTAGAAAATTCAATAAAAAATTTTGCAGGTAAAAATTTTTCAGAATTTAAGGAAAAATTAGCAGAAGAACTTGTAAATAAAATCGAACCTATTTCTAATGAGATAAAAAAACTTTTAGAAGATAAAAGTTATTTAGATAAAATTCTTCTAGATGGAGTTGAAAAAGCTAATTTGATTGCATCAAAAAAGATTGAAAGAATTAAAGAAATAGTAGGTTTTTAAAAAAAATTTATTATCAAGTTTTAATTTTAAAAATATTCATTATATATAATTTATGTTCGTTCAAACAGAAGTAACACCAAATCCTAATTCTTTAAAATTTCTTCCTGGAAAAAAAGTTTCAAATAGTGGTCCTTATGAAATTACAAATAAAGATGATGTTCAAAATGAATTAGTGAGAAATATATTATCTGTAAATGGTGTTGAGGGTATTTTCTTAGGACAAGATTTTATTTCAGTAAATAAGAATGAGAATATTAATTGGGATGAAATAAAACATATCGTAATTTCCTTAATTAATGACTTTTATGCAGATGGTAAAGATTTTGTAATTGATGAAAATATTAAAGAAGACGATTTGGATTTAAGTGAAATTGAAACAAGAATAGTAAAAATTTTAGAAGAAAAAATCAGACCTGCAGTTGCTAGAGACGGAGGAGATATAAAATTTAAAGAATTTAAAGATGGAGTTGTAAAGGTTCAGTTGCAAGGAAGTTGCTCTGGCTGTCCTAGCTCAACTATGACTTTAAAACAAGGTGTACAAAATCTGTTGTGTCATTATTTACCAGAGGTAAAAGAGGTTGTTGCTATACAATAATAATTTATGAGAAGATTCAAAAACTCAGGTTTTTTAAAAAATAAAAGCTTTAATATTGTCTCAAGATTTTTATTAAGTTCTTTTATTCTAATTTGTTTTTTTTATGTAACCCCGATAATTATTAATTTTACTGACAAAAATTTTAATAATAAAGAATTTACAAAAAATTCAAAAAATATTTTAAGCAACACTCTTTACAAAGATAAATTAGCAGAGGAAGAGTCGGGAGATACAGTAGTAAACACCGATGAACGAGATTTATTGTATGATATTTTAGAGGATAATAATTCTGAAATTAACTTAGTTAGATATACAACATCAGAGATTGACTCATTATTTAAAGAGGTAAATTATAATTTAAAAGATGTAAGAGATACAAAATTAGTAAAACCAATAGATATTGGTCTTTTACCAAATGAAATAAAAAATATTGGAAACACTAAAAAAAGAAAAGATATGTTTATAAAAATTATTCTTCCTTTAATAGTTAAGGAAAACAATAAAATTAGAGTTGATAGAAAAAGATTATTCACAATTTTAAATAAAAATAGCAACACTGAAATTGAAAAAAAATGGTTAGAAAAAAAATATAAACAATATGGTGTAAGAAAAAATGATTTATCTACTTTAAAAATAAGAATGGATGAAATACCGGTCTCATTAGCAATAGCTCAAGCTGCTAAAGAAACTGGCTGGGGTACTTCAAGATTTGCTTTAAAGGGAAATGCTTTATTTGGACAATGGACTTGGTCTGGAGAAGGATTAAAACCTAAAAATGCTGATGAGGGTAAAGATCATAAAGTTATGAAATTTCATAGCTTACAGCTTTCTGTAAGAGCTTATTTAAGAAATTTAAATACACACTCAACTTATAAGAATTTTAGAAAAGCGAGAACGGAACTTAGAAATAAAAATAAACCTTTAGATAGTTTAATTTTGTCTAAACATTTGGATAAATATGCAGAAACAGGTAGTCAATATATAGAGGTTTTACAAAAAATTATTGAACAGAATAACTTAAAAGATTTTGATGAGGCTAGATTGTTGCCTTCAAGTAAAGATCTAGAAAGTTTGATTTAATTTTCATTTACTTTTATAGGGAATTGAACTCCAAACCATCTCCATTTTCCATTATCATTTATAGAACAATTAATTCTTCCTCTTCTTGGTTTGAATGGTTCTCTAAATTCAATCGTTAAAGAGTTGTTGGCAAATATTGTTTTTGATTTTTTCCAAACGTCTCCCTCGTTAGAATAACAATTAATTTTTGATAAATTTTTTTGCTCTTTGAAAAATTCAACCCTAAAATTTGGAGGGTTTGTATTTTCAACCAGTTGTTTTTCCTCAGGAAGAATTTTTTTATACTCAAGTGGAAAATAATTTATTATTGATTTAAATCTTTTTATTTCTCCATATTTTTCATTAATTGGAAATCTAGGTAACTCAAATTTATCTTTATTTAAATCAATAACACCAGAATGTTGACCAAAAGCGTATTTGAAATTTTTAGATATATAATCTTTCATAAATTTAGAGTATTCACCAAAGGGATATGAGAATAGGTTAGGGATATAACCAAGTTCCCTTAGAAAAATTTTATTAGCTGTTTCAATATCTAAAATAAATTCTTCATTGCTTACATCTATGAGATATTTATGAGTATGAGAATGATGCCCTATGTATGCAAAATTATTACTTGCAACTTCCTTAATTTGTTCCCAAGTCATATAACCTCTGTTTCCTACTGGCTCAGTTGAAACAAATAAAATAAACGGAATTTTATTTTTTTTTAGATAAGGCCATGCTTCAGTATAAAAAGATTCAAAAGCATCATCGATAGTTATAAGAATTTCTTTTTTTTGTTTTGGTTTATAAAATTGTTCATCAAAATTGTTTGGATTATGAAAATTAAAATCTGAGTTCTTAATAATATTTATATGTTCCTCAAATATATCCATTTTGATGTTAGTTGAGGGGTACTTGTTTTCATTAAAACGATGATACATTATTGATAGAATTCCTTCATCATTTGAATAGTATTTGATATTATTTTCATCTGATTTAGAACTAATATTGGAGAACAAAATAATTATGAATAAACTAATAATTGATGTAGCTGGTGAAAAAATTTTTTTAATGATCATTACTAATAATGATATTTATAATATTACAAAAGAGAATACTAAAATTAATTATGAAAAATTAACTTTAATTATTAATGATTTTTTAAATTCTCATCAATTAAACTTGAAAGACATCAATACAATTTATTTAAATAGGGGTCCTGGAAGCTTTGCAGGAATAAGAAATTCGTTTTCTATAGTTAAAGCATTTAATTTGACTAATAATATTGATTATTACTGTTATAGTATTCAGGATTTTAAAGGTGAAAAAGATATAAAACACGAAAATATCCCTGATTTGTGTGATAAATTTAATGTTAAAAAAAATTTGATTAACCCTATTTATTTAAGTTAAAATTATTTTATGTCAGAAACAATAGAGCAAAAATGTATAGCAAAAGGGGTAAAATTAACAGATCAAAGAAGAATAATTGCACAAGTAATGTCAGAGTCAAATGACCACCCGGATGTAGATGAGCTTTATAATAGAGTATCTAAAATTGATTCAAAAATAAGTATTGCGACTGTTTATAGAACGGTAAAATTATTTGAAGAATCTGGAATATTAACAAAGCATGAGTTTAAAGGTGGAAAAGCTAGATATGAAGAGCTAAATGAAGGCCATCACGATCATTTAATTGATGTGAAAACTGGTGAAATTATCGAATTTGTAGATGAAGAAATTGAAAAGCTTCAAAAAAAAGTTGCAGAAAAATATGGATATACACTTGTAGACCATAAATTAGAATTATATGGGATTAAGAAAAAATCCTAATAATTATGAATCAAAAAATATTTATTAAAACTTTTGGATGTCAAATGAATGAGTATGACTCTAATAGAATATATGATTCAGTTAAAAAAATTGGTTATGAAAAAACAGAGAAATATGAAGAAGCAAACTGTTATCTTTTAAATACATGTCACATCAGAGATAAGGCAAAAGAAAAGGTTTATCATGAAATAGGTAGGGTAAAAAAAATTTTTAGATCTAAAAAAAAACCATTGGTGATTATTGCAGGGTGTGTAGCTCAAGCAGAAAACCAAGAGATGCTTAAAAGAGAACCTTACATAGATTTAGTTATTGGACCTCAAGCTTATCATAAAATTAATGATACAATTTTAAATTATACTAAAAAAAAGAAAAAGATAGAAGAGACTGAGTTTGATGCAGTTTCTAAATTTAAATATTTAAGCAAAATAAAAAATGAAGCTGGAAAAGTTTCATCTTTTTTAACTATTCAAGAAGGATGTGATAAATTTTGTCATTTCTGTGTGGTACCATATACTAGAGGACCAGAATATTCTCGACCATTTAATCAAATTTTAGATGAAGCAAAATATTTAGCTTATAATGGTGCAAAAGAAATAATTTTACTTGGTCAAAATGTGAATGCTTATGATAATGAAGGATATAGATTATCAGATTTGATTTTAAATATTGAAAAAATATCAGAAATTAAAAGAGTTAGATACACAACATCTCACCCAAAAGATATGACAAATGATTTGATTGAAGTTTATAAAACTTCTAAAAAGTTAATGCCACTAGTGCATTTACCTGTCCAAAGTGGATCTAATAAAATTTTAAACTCAATGAACAGAAAACATACTATTAAGGAATATTTAAATACTTTTGATAAATTAAAAGAAATTAATCCAAAGATAGAATTTTCAAGTGATTTTATTATAGGTTATCCAGGTGAAGAAGATCAGGATTTTAAAGATACTTTTAATTTAATTCAAAGGGTTAAATTTATTAACTCTTATTCTTTCATCTTTAGCCCAAGACCTGGAACAGTAGCTGAAAATTTAGACTTGATTGAAAAAAAAATTTCTATGGAAAGATTAGAGAAAATTCAAACTATTTTATTCGAAAATCAAATCCAAATGAACAACTCATTGAAGGGGAAAATCATTGATGTATTGGTTGAAAATTTAACTGACCATAAAAGTAAAGCATTTGGTAGATCTGAGTATATGACATCAGTAATTTTTAATGGTAAAAAAAGTGATATTGGAAAAATAGTGCAAGTAAGAATTAAAGATAGTAATAGAAATACTTTATTCGGTGAAATTATAACTAATTCGGATCAGAAGGTTGCTTAGAACTTGAGTGAAATAAAAAAAAAGAATATCGATCAGTCTTTAAAATTTGTTTATTCAGATAACAATTCTTTAAGTGTTATATTTCATGACAACAACTTGTTAATGGGTGTTGTTGGAGAATTTAATAAAAATTTACAAGAATTAGAAAAAATTACAAATTGTAGCTTATATTCAAGGGGAAATTCAATTTTAATTAAATCAACAACTGAAAAGAATGAAAAAATTAAAAACGCTATTCAATTTTTGGCTAATCAGTTTATTAATAATGGAAGTATAGAGAATAAAGATATACTTTCATCAGTTGATAACTTTATGATTAATGAAAAAGTAAAAAATAATAACGTTACAGACATTATCAAAACTCCCAAAAAATCTATAATTCCTAGATCTGAAAAACAAAAAAGCTATGTGAGAGTTCTGAGGGAGAGTGATATTGTAATTTCAGCTGGGCCAGCAGGAACAGGAAAAACTTTTTTGGCTGTAGCCGTAGGCTTGACTATGCTCTTAGAAAAAAAGATTGAGAGAATTATTCTTTCAAGACCGGCTGTAGAAGCGGGTGAGCGTTTGGGATTTTTGCCAGGTGATATGAAGGAAAAAGTAGACCCTTATCTTAGACCTTTATATGACTCTTTATATGATCTCTTCGACTTTGAAAAAATTCAGAGAATGATTGAGATTGGAGATATAGAGATTGCGCCTTTGGCATTTATGAGAGGCAGAACTCTTAAAAATTCCTTTGCAATTTTAGACGAAGCACAAAATGCTACGGATACTCAGATTAAAATGTTTCTAACACGTATTGGAGAAAATTCAAAAATAGTTGTTAATGGAGATCCTTCTCAAATTGATTTACCAAATAAAAGTATGTCAGGATTAGTCCGATCAAAAGAGTTGCTTGGGCACTTAAAGGAAATATCCATAGTTGATTTTGATCACTCAGATGTAGTTAGACATCCACTTGTTTCTAAAATAGTTAAAGCATACTCAAATAATGATTAGTATTATTGTCTTCTCTGAGGAGAAGGCTTGGTCAAAAAGGCTTAAAAATAAGGATATTTTTTTTAAAAAAATATGTAAAGCTTTTCCAAAAAAATATAAATTTTTAAATAAAAAAGTAACCTTCACACTATTACTTTCAAATAATAAGAATATTAAAAAATTAAATAAGGTTTTTAGAAAAAAAAATAAATCTACCGATATTTTATCTTTTCCATTAGATAAAAAAATAAAAATTAAAAAAAATACTTATTTGGGAGACATTATCATTAGTTATAATTATCTAGACAAACCAAGATCACAAGATTTAAAATCTTTTAAAGAAAAAGTTGCTAAAATATTAATACATGGTTTTCTTCATCTTTTAGGTTTTGATCACAAAAAAAATAAAGATTATTTCAAAATGTTAAAAGAGGAAAATCTATTATTTAAATCTGTACAATCAAAAATAAATTAAATTGAAAAATAAATTTTATATTGAATTAATTTATTTAATTTTATTAGGGGTGCTTACTTCATTAAGTTTACCTCCATTTAATTATGTTGTAATAAATTTTTTAACTTTTAGTTTATTCTATATATTTTTAATAAAAAAAAATGAGTTTTATAAAAATAAAAAAATATTTCTCCTTTATGGTTGGTTTTTTGGGTTTGGTTATTTTGTAAGTAATTTATATTGGATCTCAATATCATTAACGTTTGATCAAAATTTTAAGTTTTTAATACCATTTGTAATAATATTAATACCTGGTTTATTAGCCTTGTTTTATGCTTTAGTTGCTTATTTATTTGCAGTTTTAAAACCAAATAAAAATTTGAGCTCATTTTTTCTTTTTTCTTTAATATTTGGAATAGTAGAGTTTCTAAGAGGATCAATACTAACCGGTTTCCCGTGGAATTTAATTGCTTATAGTTTCTCTAACCAAATCGAAATTTTAAATATTACGTCAATTGTGGGTACTTACAGCTTTAATCTTTTTTGTATTTCATTATTTACTAGTCCATCAATATTTATTTTAAGAGAAAATAAAAAAGATATTAGCGTGTGTGTTGCGTTTCTTATTACAACAATTTCATTTTATGTTCTTGGTTCACAAAATTTAGAAAAATTTAACAACAAAGAAGCAAAAAATCTTGACTATAAAATAAGAATTTTGAGTTCAAACATTAGTATAGATAGATTTTATAACAATGTTGATCCTATAACTGCAATAGAAGAACTAATTGAAACTAGTTCTCCTAAAAAAAGTGAAAAAATAATCTTTATTTGGCCAGAAGGTATAATTCCAGGTATTTCACAAGACCATTTAAAAGAATACAAGTGGTTATTTGAAAATAAATTTAACGAAAATCATTTGTTAGCAATGGGAATTAATAGTAAAGAAGATGAGAATAAAACTATTAAACATTTTAATTCATTATCTATTTTTGATCACAATCTAAATATAATAAATTCATATAAAAAAATAAATCTTGTTCCTTTTGGTGAATTTTTACCTTTTGAAAAAGTACTAAAAGGTATAGGCCTAAAAACAATTACTAATGATTACCAATCATATTCAAAAGGAGAAGAAAGAAACATAATTGATCTGAAATTTAATAATTTATCAGTAAAAATATTGCCCCTTATTTGTTATGAAATAATTTATTCTGGTAAAATTTTTACAAACAGTAACTTTGATTATATTGTAAATATTTCTGAAGATGGTTGGTTTGGTAAATCAATTGGTCCAGAGCAACATTTTACTCATAGTATTTTTAGAGCTATAGAGAGTGGAAAATATGTTTTAAGGTCAACAAATAATGGGACAACAGCAATTATTAACCCAATGGGAGTTATTGAACAAAAGGTTGATATTAATAATTCTGGTTATGTAGATTTAACTGAATCAAGGAAAATAGAGATGACTCTTTTTGCAAAATTTGGAAATAAAATTTTTGGATTTATAATTTTGTTGTATATTTTTTTAATATTTTCATTTAATAAACTTAAAAATGAGTAACTTAAAAAATTATCTTTTCACAAGTGAGTCTGTTTCTGAAGGTCATCCAGATAAAGTATCTGACAGGATTTCAGATATGGTTGTTGATAGTTTTATTTCTGGAGATCCATACTCTAGAGTTGCTTGCGAAACACTAACCACAACAAATAAAGTTGTTTTAGCTGGAGAGGTAAGAGGGCCTGAAATAAAAAAAGATAAATTAATTGAAAAAGTAAGAAATTGTATAAAAGATATTGGTTATGACCAAGAAGGATTTACTTGGAAAGAAGCTACAAATATTGAAAGTCATTTACATTCCCAATCAGCTGATATTGCTATGGGCGTAGACTCCTCTGGTAACAAAGACGAAGGAGCTGGTGATCAAGGTATAATGTTTGGATATGCATGTAATGAAACAGATGTTTTAATGCCAGCACCTATACATTATTCTCATAAAATTTTAAGACTAATGGCTGAAGATAGAAAATCTGGAAAATTAAAAAATATAGAACCAGATTCAAAAAGTCAGGTAACATTCGAATATGTTGATGGAAAACCCTCAAAAGTAAAATCTGTAGTTATCTCTTCGCAGCATTCACCAGATGTTAATCAATCGCAAGTCAAAGATTTACTTAGACCTTATATGTTAAAATCTATTCCTGAGAATTTTCTTGATGGTTTTAATGAGGATGAGTTTTATGTAAATCCTACAGGAAATTTTGTAATTGGTGGACCAGATGGAGATTGTGGTTTGACAGGTAGAAAAATTATTGTTGATACTTATGGTGGAGCAGCACCTCATGGTGGTGGTGCTTTCTCTGGAAAAGATCCAACTAAAGTTGATAGATCAGCAGCTTATGCGGCAAGGTACATTGCTAAAAATGTTGTTGGTTCTAAAATTGCTGAGAAATGTTTAATTCAGTTAGCTTATGCAATTGGTGTATCAAAACCATTATCTATCTATGTCGATTTATTTGATAACGATCTAGATAAAAATAAATTTGTTGTAGAAAAGATTAAAGAAAATTTTGATTTAAGCCCTAGAGGTATCAGAGAAATGTTAAATTTAAACAAACCAATATATGAAAAAACATCTGCCTATGGTCATTTTGGTAGAGCACCTGAGGAAAATGGTTCATTTTCATGGGAAAAAACTGATAAAACTAACGTTTTTTCTAAATAGTTTCTGTTGAATTAAAAAAAAACTTTACTATATTGCAACTACATTATTGAACTTTACAAAATGGGCTTTAGCCCATTTTTTTTTGGAGCAAACAAAATTATGTTAAATAAAAGAGCAGATAAACTTGAATTATTGAGAATTGCTGAAGCTGTAGCTTTAGAAAAATCAATTGATAAAGAACTAATTATAAGTTCTATGGAAACAGGTATTGCTAAAGCTGCAAAATCAAAATTTGGACAGGAAAATGAAATAAAAGTTTCTATAAATAGAGACAATGGAGATATTGAGCTCTTTAGAAAATTGATAATTGCTGAAAATCCTGAAAATGCAAATACAGAGATAAAATTGGAAGATGCAATTAATTTAAATGAATTAAACAAAGATAAGTCCATTGGTGACGAAGTATTACAGCCACTTCCTTCATTTGATTTTGGAAGAATAGCTGCGCAAACCGCAAAGCAGGTGATTAGTTTTAATGTAAGAGAAGCTGAAAGAGAAAGACAATTTAATGATTTTATTGATAAGAAAGACACTATTTTAAGTGGAATTGTAAAGAGATTAGAATTTGGAAATGTAATTGTTGATTTAGGAAGAACTGAAGCAATAATTCAAAAAAATGAATTAATACCTCGTGAAAATATTAAAGCAGGTGATCGTATAAAAGCTTATTGTTATGATGTTAGAAGAGAACCTAGAGGGCAACAAATATTTCTATCTAGAGCTCATCCTAAATTTATGGAAAAGCTTTTTGTTCAAGAGGTTCCTGAAATTTATGATGGACTAATAGAAATTAAATCTTCTTCAAGAGATCCTGGAAGTAGAGCTAAAATATGTGTTAAAGCAGTTGATACATCTCTAGATCCAGTAGGTGCTTGTGTAGGTATGAGAGGTTCAAGAGTTCAAGCTGTTGTAAATGAACTTCAAGGAGAGAAAATTGATATAGTTAATTGGTCAGAAGACCCTGCTATTTTGGTTTCAAATGCGTTATCCCCTGCTGAAGTGCAAAGAGTTAATGTTGATAGTGAAAGAAAAAAACTTGATGTAATTCTTACTGAGGAAAATTTAAGCAAAGCAATTGGGAGAAGAGGTCAAAATGTAAGACTTGCGACAAAACTCTTAAATTATGAAATCAATATAATGACAGATGCAGAAGACTCTGAACGAAGACAATTAGAATTTAAAGAAAAAACAGAGAACTTTGTAAAAAATTTAGAGTTAGATGAAACGTTGGGTCAGTTACTTGTTGCTGAAGGTTTTTCAACTATTGATGACATTAAAGATAGTTCAGCTGAAAACTTAATGAAGATTGAAGGTATAGAAGAAGATACTGCCAAAGCATTGATAGAGAGAGCTAAAGAGTTTCATGAAAAGGATCAGGAGGATATTTCTCAGAGAATTAAAGAATTAGGTCTGGAAGATGCCTTGATTAATTTAAAGGGATTAACACCAGGAATGTTAGTCACACTTGGTGAACAAAAAATCTTAAGTTTAGAAGATTTTGCAGATTTAGCATCTGATGAATTAACTGGTGGTTATGACGTGGTTAAAGGTGAGAGAGTGAAAATCCAAGGTTATCTGGAAGATTTTGCTTTATCTAAAGAAGAAGCGGATGAACTAATTATGTCTGCCAGAAACATTGTTTATAAAGATTGAGTGATGAGGTATGGAGAAAAAAACAAAATTAACAATTTCAGGCTCAGCCAAAAAATCAATCAAGAACATTGAGATTGCTAAATCACAAGGAAAAAATTCTGTAGTAATTGAAAAACAAACTGGAAAATTCTCGAGTAGAGGAGGATCATTTAGATCTACTACAAATAAGCCAAGAACAACCTCAACTTTTAACAGAGGAACACCATTAAAACCTTCATTTAATCCTAAATCACCCCCTATAACGAACGATTTTGAAAAGAGAAAATTAGCAGAGCAAAGAGCTACTAAACGACTTAAAGGAGATAGTGAAAACAAAGATAGAAAAACTTTAAAAGCAGGAACAAAGAAGAGAGAGTTAAAGTTAACTGTATCAAGAGCACTAAGTGATGAGATTGATGCAAAACAAAGAAGTTTAGCATCAGTAAAGAGAGCAAGACAAAAAGAAATTAAAAATGCTACAAAAGATGATACTCAAGAAAATTCAAAACCGATTAAAAGAGATGTCAATATTCCTGAAGCAATCACAGTAAGAGAACTTGCAAATAGAATGGCTGAACAATCAAGCAATGTAATTAAGCATTTATTTGGTATGGGTGTTACTGTGACCATCAATCAAACATTGGCTGCAGATACAGCAGAATATTTAGTTAAAGAATTTGGTCATAATCCAATTAGGGAAGAGAAAGCAGAAGAAATAATTCAAAAAATAAAAGCATCAAGAACAGAAAATTTAAAAAATCGACCACCAATAGTTACTGTAATGGGTCATGTCGATCATGGTAAAACATCAGTACTAGATGTGCTAAGAAGTGCAAACGTGGTTTCAGGAGAATTTGGTGGGATAACCCAACACATTGGAGCTTATCAAATTGAAAGCCAAGATAATAAATTAACATTTATTGATACTCCAGGTCATGCTGCATTTACAGAAATGAGAGCAAGAGGATCAAAATTAACAGACGTAGTTGTTTTAGTAGTCGCTGCTGATGATGGGGTTAAACCTCAAACAGTTGAGTCTATAAAACATGCTAAAGCTGCAAATGTTCCAATAGTTGTAGCAATAAATAAATGTGATTTACCAGAGGCAGATCCTCAGAAAATAAAAAATCAATTATTAGAACACGAATTGATCGCTGAAGATTTATCTGGTGATACTTTAATGGTTGAAATTTCAACTAAAACAAAACAAAACTTAGATAAATTAGTTGAGTCTATAATACTTCAAGCAGAGATTTTAGATCTTAAAACAGATTATCAATCTAAAGCTACAGGTATAGTCTTAGAGTCTAAAATTGATGTTGGTAGAGGTCCGGTAGCAAATATAATTGTTACCACCGGAACTCTCAAGAGAGGTGATTTTTTTGTAAGCGGTTTAAAGTGGGGAAAAATAAGAGCTATTATTAATGATAAAGGTAAAAATATCAATGAAGCATTACCTTCAACACCTGTTGAAATTTTAGGAATAAATGGTGCGGCAAAAGCTGGTGATGATTTTATTGTACTAGACACAGAAAAAGAGGCCAAGACATTGAGTGAAAACAGAGCCCAAGAAAGTAAAGATGGAAAAAATCCACTAACTTTTGCAACTCAAGATTCTGCTTTTTCAGATAAATCCACAGAAGAATTAAATTTAATTATTAAATCTGATGTACATGGATCATCAGAAGCAATTAAAAATGCAATTAGCCAAATTAAGCATGATGAAGTCAAACCTAAAATAATATTAGCAGATATTGGAATGGTAACAGAGACTGACGTTACATTAGCAAAAGCATCGAACGCAGTATTAATAGCCTTCAATGTTAAACCAAGCAAAGAAGCAAAAAAACTTGCTGAAAATGAAAAAATAAAAATATCCTCATACAATATTATTTATGAAGTTTTAGATTATATTAAACAAAGAATGTCAGGATTATTGGCACCTGATGTCCAAGAAACAATTACTGGTACTGCACAAATCTTGGAAATATTTAAAGTCTCAGGTGCTGGAAAAGTTGCAGGTTCAAAAGTAACTGAAGGAGAAATTAATAGTACTTCAGATGTTAGAATTATTAGGGACGGCGCTATTATTTATACTGGAAAAGTTTCATCAATATTTAGAGAAAAAAATCAGGTAAAACAGGTAAGTGGTGGTCAAGAATGTGGAATTACTGTTAAAGATTATATGGATTTCCAAAAAAATGACACAATAGAAGCTTTTAGTGTTACATCTACAGAGAGGTCAATTTAATGGCAGATAGAATAGGAAAACCGGTATCTCAAAGACAGCTTAGAGTAGGAGAAATGATCAAACAGTCTTTAAGCATGATTTTTATAAGAAATGAGGCTAAGGTGCCAAATTTAGAAACAAATACTATAACAGTTACTGAGGTTAGAATGAGTCCAGATTTAAAAATTGCTAAAGCATATGTTCTTCCATTAGGAGGAAAAGATGCGGAGGAAACAATTAATGTTTTAAGGGAATACTCATTTTTAATTAGAAAAATTTTATCACAAAAAGTGGTTATGAAATTTTTACCAAAATTACTTTTTAGAAAAGATGAATCTTTTGAGTATGCGGAAAAAATAGAAAACTTAATAAAACAAACAAATAAATAGGAAGAAAGAGGCATGAACAAAAAGGCACAAGAATTAGCAATGCATGATAAAGATACTGGATCTTCAGAGATACAAATCGCTTTGCTAACAGAGAAAATTGAAACTCTCTCTAAACATATTAAGCAATTCAAAAAGGATAAACATTCATCTGTTGGATTGTTGAGAGCGGTAAATAGAAGAAAGAAATTGTTAGAATACCTAAAGAAAAATAAAATGGATTCTTACAAAAATGTACTGTCGAAATTGAATTTAAGAAAATAGAAGTCAAGATAGATAGAACGGAATGGAACGAAACGAACGAAACGAAATGGAAATGAAATGTTTAAAGTATACAAGAAGGAAATTGAAGTAGCGGGAAAGAAGATAAGTTTAGAAACAGGTAAAGTAGCAAGACAGGCAGACGGTGCAATAATCGCAACATGTGGAGAGACAGTCGTACTAGCAACAGTAGTAGGAGCAAAAAAAGTAAATCCTGATATGGATTACTTTCCATTATCTGTAAATTACCAAGAAAAATATTATGCAGCTGGAAAAATTCCAGGTGGATATTTTAAAAGAGAAGCAAGACCAACTGAGAGTGAAACATTAATCTCAAGATTAATTGATAGACCAATCAGACCTTTGTTTCCTGATGAATTTAAAAACGAAGTTCAGTTATTACCAACTGTAATTTCATATGATAAAGAAAATGAACCAGATATTTTATCAATCACTGCTTCATCAGCAGCACTAGCTATATCAGGGATGCCATTTATGGGTCCTGTTGGAGCTTCGAGAGTTGGATTTATTGATGGAAAATATGTTTTAAATCCATCTAAAACAGAGTTAGAAAAATCGAAATTAGATTTAGTTGTAGCTGGTACAAAAGATGCTGTGCTTATGGTTGAATCAGAAGCAAGTGGTTTAACAGAGGAAGAAATGTTAAACGCAGTGAAATTTGGACATGAAGGATTTGTTCCAGTAATCGAGATGATCGAGGAACTTGCAAAAGAATGTAGAAAACCTGAATGGACAGTTGAGAAAAAAGATCTATCAGAAGTTAAGAAAAAACTTGAGGAAACTTTTACGGAAGATCTTAAGAAAGCTTTTGCAACAAGAGATAAACAGGATAGATCAAATCAGATTTCAGAGATTACTGATAAAGCTAAAAAGCTTTATGAGGAAAATGAAAACTACACAGATCTTGATGTTAACAGTCAGTTAAAAAATCTTGAAAAATCAATTGTTAGAACTGATATTCTAAAAAATAAAAATAGAATTGATGGTAGAGGTTTATCTGATGTAAGACCTATCGAGTGCGAAGTAGGTGTTTTACCAAGAACTCATGGTTCTGCATTGTTTACTAGAGGTGAAACCCAAGCAATTGTTGTAGCAACTTTAGGAACATCTGATGATGAGCAAAGAATTGAAAGTTTAGATGGATTACAAAGAGAGCGATTTATGCTTCACTATAATTTTCCTCCATTTTCAGTTGGAGAAACTGGAAGAATTGGAACAGGTAGAAGAGAAATTGGTCATGGTAAATTAGCTTGGAGAGCAATTAATTCTTCATTACCAACCAAAGAAGCATTTCCATATACTTTTAGAGTAGTTTCAGAGATTACAGAATCTAATGGTTCTTCATCAATGGCTACTGTTTGTGGGACATCTTTAGCATTAATGGATGCAGGGGTTCCAATTAAAGAGCCAGTTGCTGGTATTGCAATGGGATTAATTAAAGAAGGTGATGATTTTAGTGTCTTATCTGACATTTTAGGTGATGAAGATCACTTGGGTGACATGGACTTTAAAGTTGCTGGAACTAAAGATGGGATTACTTCTCTTCAAATGGATATCAAAATTACAGGTATTACTTTTGAAATTATGGAGCAGGCATTAAGCCAAGCTAAAGGTGGAAGAGTTCACATCTTAGGAGAAATGAATAAAGCATTGTCAGCTTCAAGATCTGATGTTGGAAAACACACTCCAAAAATGGAACAAGTTAATGTAGATAAAAAAGACATTGCTGCTGTGATTGGAAAAGGTGGCGCAACCATAAGAGAGATCGTTGAAAAATCAGGTGCAAAAGTTGATGTAAATGACGAAGGTGTAGTAACAGTTGCTGCTCCAGATGAAGAGTCTAGAAATATCGCAATGCAGATGATTAAAGACATAACTGCAAAAGCTGAATTGAATAAAATTTATTCAGGAAAAGTAATGAAGATTATGGAGTTTGGCGCATTTGTTAATTTCTTAGGAAAACAAGATGGACTAGTTCATATCTCAGAACTTGCAGATAAAAGAGTTGCTAAAGTTACTGACGTTGTCAAAGAAGGTGATGAGGTAAAAGTTAAAGTTATAGGTTTCGATAGAGGTAAAGTTAAACTTTCTATGAAACAAGCTACTGAATAATTAGTAACTTAAATTAAGATTTTAAACCCCTTGAATGAAAGTTCTGGGGGTTTTTTATATTGAAGATAAATTAATTTTTTTTGAGTATTTTTTATTTGGCACATTTTTTATAACTGCTTGGCCACAACGCATTACTCCCCGTTTTTTATCAAAAGTCATTTTGGGTTCACCATATAATTTCCATCCATTCGATAATGCCTCAGTCACTCGATTACAAAATCTTGCTGTATCGTCATCAGTAATAAATCTGTATCCCTTCATATATTTTTAACTAAATTTAACTAAATTTTATGTTATATTTTTAGGATCTGGCATTCCTACCTTGTTATATCCAGCATCTACGTAGTGAATTTCACCAGTAACTCCGTTTGCAAGATCACTTAATAGATATAATGCTGAATTTCCAACATCATGGATATCTACGTTTCTTTTAAGGAAAGAATGGTCTTCATTCCATTTATATAGGAATTTTGCGTCTCCAATTGCAGAGGCAGCTAATGTCTTGATAGGTCCTGCACTTATAGCATTTACTCTCATACCTTTGGCTCCTAAATCTCTTGCTAAATACTTAACACTTGCTTCAAGAGCTGATTTACAAACACCCATTACGTTATAATTTGGAATTGCTTTAGTAGACTCGTAAGTTAAAGTTAATAAACTTCCACCTTGTTTCATTACTTTTGAAGCTTCTTTTGCTACTTCAGTAAATGAAAAACAAGAAATTAACATACTTCTTAAAAAATTTTCTCTTGTCGTATTTAGATATTCACCTGATAACTCTGATTTATCTGAAAAAGCAACTGCATGAACTACAAAGTCAATTTCACCCCATTGGGACTTGATATCTTCAAATAATTTTACAACCTCTTCTTTTTTTTCAACATCACAACTAAATGTAACATTTGAGTTTAATTTTTCTGCCAAAGGAACTACTCTTTTTTTAAGAGCGTCACCTAAATATGTAAATGCTAGCTCCGCTCCAGCCTCAGCAAGTTTTTGAGAAATACCCCAGGCAATAGATCTTTCATTGGCAACACCCATGATTAATCCTTTTTTACCTTTCATCAAACTCATTAACTAAACCTTTCAAAAATTAAAGCTGCATTAGTTCCACCAAACCCAAAGCTATTTGACATTACTGTATTTAAAGTTGCTCCCGTTTCAGTTTTTGAAACTATAGGAAATTTTTTAGCATCATCATCCATATCAGTAATATTTGCAGAACCTGTAATGAAATTATTCTTCATCATTATTAAACAATAAATTGCTTCATGAACTGAAGCTGCTCCCAATGGATGACCCGATAAAGATTTAGTTGAACTTATTTTTGGAATGTCTTCTCCAAAAGTTTCTTTAATAGCATTAAGCTCAGTTATATCTCCAACTGGCGTAGATGTTCCATGAGTATTAATGTAATCAATTTTATTTTTAGCTGTTGCCATTGCCATTTTCATACATCTAACAGCACCTTCTCCCGATGGTGCTACCATGTCGTATCCATCTGAAGTTGCTCCATAACCAGTTAATTCTGCGTATATTTTAGCCCCTCTTGCTTTAGCGTGTTCGTATTCTTCAAGAACTAATACACCCGCACCTCCAGCGATTACAAATCCATCTCTAGTTTTGTCATAAGCTCTTGAAGCTGTTTCGGGTTTATCATTATATTTTGAAGATAGTGCAGTCATCGCATCAAACATTGCTGTCATTGCCCAATGAATTTCTTCACTACCACCTGCAAAAACAACATCCTGTTTACCCATTTGAATTAATTCCATAGAATTTCCTATGCAATGTCCACTAGTTGCACATGCAGAACTCATTGTGTAGTTAGTTCCTTTAATTTTAAATGGTACGGCAAGTGTTGCGGAAGCAGTACTGGCCATAGTTCTTGGAACAATAAAAGGTCCCATTAATTTTGGTGTCTTTGCTCTAGTTTTATCTGCAGCTAAAATTACATTTTCTATAGAAGGTCCCCCTGAGCCCATCACAATTCCGGTTTTAAAATTACTTACTTCACTTTCTTCTAATCCAGAGTCTTCAATAGCTTCTTTCATTGCAATATAATTGTAAGCTGAGCCTGATCCCATAAATCTAATTGTTTTTCTATCGATATGATCCTCAAGTTTAATATTTGGTTTACCATGAACATGGCTTTTCAGGTTATGCTCTTTATAATCTTCAGCATAAGAAATTCCTGATTTTGAATTTAATAAAGATTGATGAACCTCTTCTTGATTATTTCCTAAACAAGAAACAACTCCTAAACCTGTAATAACTACTCTTCTCATTATTTAAACAACCCTACTTTTAAACTTTCTGCTGAATATATTTTTTTATTATCTGCAAGAACAATTCCATTTGCAAGTCCAACGGTTGTTCCTCCAGGAGACATAATTTTCTTCATATCTATTTCATATCTTACATTTTTTACACTCTGTAAAACTTCACCTGTAAATTTTACAGTACCCACTCCAAGAGCTCTTCCTTTTCCAGGATTTCCTAGCCAACCTAGAAAAAAACCTACCAGTTGCCACATAGCATCTAAACCTAAGCACCCTGGCATAACTGGATCTTTTTTAAAATGACAATCAAAAAACCAAAGATCATCTTTAATATCTAATTCAGCTTTTAAAGAGCCCTTATTAAATGTACCATTATTTTCATT
This sequence comes from uncultured Pelagibacteraceae bacterium, assembly GCA_902572775.1. Lineage (GTDB taxonomy): Bacteria > Pseudomonadota > Alphaproteobacteria > Pelagibacterales > Pelagibacteraceae > Pelagibacter. The sequence continues at coordinate 20,995 of CACGHF010000002.1, read as the reverse complement.
GATTTCAGTTATTCTGTCAAACATAAGCATTGGCGGAAGAGGTAATTTTGCATTGCCAGGTCCAAAAAGATCACCATTTCCACAGGTTATTAGGTCATCATAGGAGTATGAGTTTTTTTTCATAATTTTGAGCCCCCTTAATACTTGATTTAATCCTAATATAATATAATAAAACATTATATTTTTATTCATACTTTAGAATAATTATAAAAAACAATGCCAAAAAACTGCAATTTCATTGAAAAATTAAGAGAAGTTGGGCTTAGACCTACCAAGCAAAGAGTAAAAATGTGTGAAGTTTTGTATAATAGAGAAAAAACTTTTCATTTCACAATTAACGATTTGGTTAAATTGTTATCTGAGAAAATGAATCAAAAGATATCTCTAGCTACAGTTTATAACACAGTTCATGCATTTGAAAAAAAAGGATATCTAAAAGAAATTTCAATCGATAGTCATAAAAGTTATTTTGATACAAACACATCAGCACATCATCATTTTTTTGATGAAGATACGCATGAGCTAATCGATTGTGATGAGAGCGATATAGACAAAATAAATATTAGAAAAAATATAACTGGAAAAAAAATAAATTCCGTTGAAGTTTTGGTTAGAGTTGCGAGTGATAATCAAACTCAAAAATAATTCTATCAAATCAAATACTTAAAATCTACATTATAATAATTCTAAACTGTTGACATATTCAGCATAACCATTATATGGTGAGTAACATTTAAAAGGAGAAAAATAATGTCTTTAAAAGGAAGTAAAACAGAAGAAAACTTAAAAGCAGCATTCGCTGGAGAAAGTCAAGCAAATAGAAGATATCTTTATTTTGCACAAAAAGCAGACATCGAAGGTTACAATGATGTAGCTACAGTTTTTAGATCAACAGCAGAAGGTGAAACTGGTCACGCTCATGGTCATTTAGAATACTTAGAACAAGTTGGTGATCCAGCAACAGGCAAACCAATTGGCGAAACTAAAGCTAACTTAGCTTCAGCTATCGAAGGTGAAACTCATGAGTACACAGATATGTACCCTGGTATGGCCAAGACTGCTAGAGAAGAAGGTTTTGAAGAAATCGCAGACTGGTTTGAAACTTTAGCTAAAGCTGAAAAATCACACGCTGGTAAATTTCAAAAAACTTTGGAGTCTATTAGCTAATCAAATTACTTAGTGGGCGTTAGTCGCCCACTAAAAACAATTCGAATTTCAAATAACTAAATTATATGAGTAAAGAAGGAAGCTTAGCTGCACCTATAAGACACCCCATAGATTTTGAGCATCCTGATTTTTTAAATCCTGAAAAATTAGATGCTGAAATGAGAAGAGTATTTGATATTTGTCATGGATGCAGGAGATGTTTTAATCTTTGCGACTCTTTCCCAAAGTTATTTGACATGATTGATGAGTCTAAAAATGAGGATGTTGAGAGCTTATCTAGCGATCAATTTGCCCCTGTTGTTGATGCATGTACTTTGTGTGATATGTGCTTTATGACCAAATGCCCATATGTTCCCCCCCATGATTTTGATCTTGATTTTCCACACTTAATGCTTCGATACAGAACAGCCCAAAAAAAATTAGGTAAATTACCAAGTGTACCAACACAATTAGCTCAAATAGACCGAAATGCTAAAATTGGTGTTATGTTCTCTAAAATAGTTAACTGGGCTTCAAATATTAAAAATAAATTAATTAGAAAAATCTTAGAATTTATTACTGGAATAGATAAAAGAGTTCAGTTACCAAAATATAACTCAGAAACGTTTTCAAATTTTTTTAAAAAAAATAAAGATAAGATAAATTATCAAACACCCTCTAAAGATAGAAAAGTTGTTATCTATTCAACTTGTTTTGTTAATTTTAATAAAAAAAATACAGGTATTGCCGCTTTAAAAGTTTTGAAGAAAAATGGTGTAGAAGTTCAGGAAACTTATCCTGGTTGTTGTGGTATGCCATTTCTAGAGCAAGCAGATCTGCCAAAAGTTGTTGAACAAGCGAAAAAAGTTTCTAAGGATTTAATCGAATGGATTGATAAAGGATATAAAGTAGTAACCTTAACAGCTAGTTGTGGGTTGATGTTAAAATTTGAATGGCCCTTGTTATTACCTAACGACGAAAAAATAAAAAAATTATCTTCAAATGTTATGGATATTGATGAGTATGTTGTGGACATTGCAAACAATGAGGGATTAGCAGAAGGATTAAATGAGATTGACGGGGGAGTAACTGTGCATCATGCTTGTCATGCTAGGGCACAGAACATGGGTATTAAAGCAAGAGATATGTTAAAACTAATACCAAACGTTAAAATTGATGTAGTTGAAAGATGTGCAGGTCATGGTGGAACTTTTGGAGTAATGAAAGAAACTCATGATTTAGCAAATAAAGTCGGAAGACCTACAGCTAGACAAATAAAAAATAAAAATAATAAGTATATGGCCTCTGATTGTCCTTTAGCTGGTAAACATTTAAAACAGTTAGAAGTTGATACAAACATATCTAATGATGAGGCACTACATCCCATCGAATTGATGGCAAAAAGTTATAACTTATGATCATGCCGAGAGAAAAAAGAGAAATTCAGAAAGAAGACATCATACCTTTAGATGTTTATATAGAAAAGAGACGCGAATTAAGAAAAAATATTGTTGATTATAAAAAAAATAGAAGAGTTGCTTTAGGTCCTTACGCCACTTTTTATTTTGAAAGTTATGAAACAATGTTAGCTCAAGTACAAGAAATGCTATATATTGAAAAAGGTGGCGACGAGCAACTCAAGGATGAGCTATCTGCCTACAATCCTTTAATACCTAATGGTAAAGAACTAACGGCAACTTTAATGTTTGAAATAGATAACCCTATTTCAAGGGCTGCGTTTCTTGGAAAAGTCGGTGGAATAGAAGAAACAGTATTTATGAAAATAAATGGCGAGAAAATTAAAGCAGTCCCTGAGGAAGATGTTGATAGAACCTCTGCTGAGGGAAAAGCTTCTTCTGTACAGTTTATTCACTTTAATTTTACTGATGATCAAATAGAAAAATTTCAATCTAATAGCTCAGAAATAGAGCTTGGTATTGATCATAAAGAATATTCTCATAGCACAAAATTATCTAAAGAAAATATAGCTTCTTTATCTGCTGATTTTAGTTAATTTAGTCCCCAAATATTATCTGTTTTAATCCAACCTTCAAATTCTTCTGATGTAATTTTGCACCAATTTTGTTCACACTTTTCTATAATTAGTAATCTTCCCTCTTTTATTTGAGCAACTGGTTTAGCAAAAGATGAAGGTTTCTTAAATAAAACTTTATCTTTTGTCGCTATTACTGAACTACTTTTTTTTAATTGTGAAATATGAATCCATCCGCTGTTATTTTTAAAATCAATAATTCGTCTAAAATTTTCTTTTTTATCGATTTGTTTTAAAGGTAAATTTATTTTCTTGTAAACATACTTGATGTCAGATTCAAAACTCGGTCCATAGCGCACGTTAACCTTATTTTTTTTAAGAGAAACGAATATTTCTCCTGCATTACTTGAGGTAATAAAGAATATTAAAAGAGAGAATATAAAAATATTATTTATTAGATTTTTTATTTTCACTTTTCTTTATTTTATTTAATTTAACTTTTCTAAAGTTTAAATTTAATAAATCTATAATAAGAATAAATCCATTTAAATTTTGACCAATTTTTAATATTTTTTTTAAAACTTCATTAGCTAGCATTGTTCCAATAGTTCCTGCTACTGGTCCCAATATTCCTTCATATTCACAGTTTAATATTTCATCAGTAATAGCTTCCTCTTGATAGAAGTCTCGTAAAGAAGGAGTATTTTTATCTATAAAATCAAAAGTAAAAATATGACCATCAAATTTACTAATTGCTCCAGTCACAAGAAATTTTTTATATTTTAAACTTAAATCATTTATTAAAAATTTACTTTCAAAATTGTCAGTACCATCAATAATAAAGTCATAATTTTTTATTATTTTTTCAAATTTTACTCTATCCATTTTAAAGTTATAAAGATTTATTTTTGTTTTTTGGTTTATTCTATTTAGTTTTTTTTTGGCAATTATAACTTTTGAGTGATTTAAATCTTTTTCATCATATAAACTTTGTCTATGAATATTTGATAGGCTAACGGTGTCATGATCAACAATTCCTAGTTTTCCAATGCCGGATCGGGTTAAAAAATCAGCCGCTGGACATCCCAGACCACCCATTCCAATTATCAAAACCTTTGAGTCTAGGATTTTTTTTTGTCCTAATGGACCTATGTTTTTTAAAATTATTTGTCTAGAAAATTTATCTATTTCTTTTTTGCTTAAATTTTTGCTCATTTTCCAGTAGAGCCAAAACCACCTGTTCCTCTAATTGTTTCTGGTAGATCATCAGTTTCCTCAAGATCCATTTTAATTACAGGAGTTAAAATCATTTGTGCTATTCTATCTTTATTATTTATCAAGAAATCATTTTTCCCGTGATTAAAAAGAATTACTTTTATTTCTCCCCTGTAATCACTATCAATAGTTCCAGGTGTATTTAAAACACTTATATTATTCTTTGCAGCTAAACCGGATCTTGGTCTTATTTGGATTTCGAAATCACTTGAAAATGCAACAGCAAGCCCTGTTGGAACTAAGCATGATGAGTTTGGTTTAAGATTAATGGGTTTTTTTACTAGTGCCATCAAATCCATACCTGATGCACCTTCTGTTTTGTAAGCAGGTAGTTCAACTGCAGGGTCTAACTTTTTGATAAGAACTTTTGTCATTAATTTAATTGATCAATTATTCTATCAACTATTTCATTAGAAATTCCAGATTTTTTTTTGTACGAAAGTTTTTCTTTTTTAACGTTTTTGTTTTTATAATGAATTGTTACCTCATTATAATCAGAATTAAATCCTATATCTTTATTTGATACATCATTAGAAATTATCCAGTCACAATTTTTTTTGTTTAATTTCTCTTCTGCATTTTTATCGATCTGATTGGTTTCTGCTGCAAATCCTATTACAAGTTCAGGTCTCATGGAGTTATGGTTAGAAACATAATGAAGTATGTCTACATTCTTTTCTAAATTTAAGTTTAAATTCTCTTGTTTTTTAATTTTATTTTCATACTTTTTATTAATTTTAAAATCAGCTACTGCAGCAGAAAAAATTGCCACATCAACAGGTAAATTTTCTTGAGTAGCAACTAACATTTCATCTGCTGTTTCAACTTTTATAAGATTAATATCTTTGGTTATTTCAAGATTAGTTGGACCTGATATTAATGTTGTATCAAAACCTTTTTTGGATAATGATTTTGCTAATTCATATCCTTGTTTGCCACTTGATTTATTTGTAATAAAACGAACTGGATCTATGTACTCATTAGTTGGACCTGCTGTAACTAATGCTTTAAATTTTTTGTTATTTTTTTGAGTTAAGAAATATTTATCAATTTCTTCAGCAATTACTGATGGGTCTGACATTTTACCCTCTCCATATTCACCACATGCCATATCACCAACCTCTGGACCTATTAGTTTATATCCAAACCCTTTTAATTTTTTTATATTTGTTTTAGTTGATGGATGCTCCCACATTCTTACATTCATTGCTGGTGCTAAAATAATGTCTTTATCAGAAGCCAAAACGACAGTAGACGCTAAATCATCAGTTGTTCCTTGAGCCAGTTTTGAAATTGTATTTGCCGTTGCAGGTGCAATTACAATTATATCTGCCCATCTTGAAAGTGAAATATGATCCATTTCAGCCTCATTTTCTAAACTAAATAAATCACTATAAACTTTACCTTGAGAAAGTGATGTTATTGAAAGTGGAGTTACAAACTCTTTTGCACTTGTTGTAAGAATTGTCTTTATATCTGCACCATTCTTTTTAAAAAGCCTAATTGTTTCAAGACTTTTATAAGCAGATATTCCTCCACAGATAATAAATAGTATTTTTTTATTTAACAAATTTTTCATCTGCAGAATTAAAATACTATAAGGCCAAAAATTACAAGAAGTAATAAACCAATAATAGATTGATTTCTAAATGCCATCATTTCTGATTTCTTATCATTCAGAGCGGTGTAGGAATTTGAATTTTGTGGAATTTGACCGCTAGCTAAAAACGTTAATGCTTGATTTGCTTTATCCATAATCTCAGGAAATTCTGGTAAACGTTTAATCACTTCAGATGTATTTTTTAAAGTTTCATTTAAATTATTAATTGGATCTTTTGTTTCTTTAAGCCAATTTTCTAGTACAGGCTTTGAAGTTGTCCAAATATTTGTGTTTGGATTTAACTTTCTTGCTACACCTTCAACAACAACCATAGTTTTTTGCAACATTAATAATTGGGGTTGGGTTTGCATATTGAACTTTTCTGTTACATCAAACAATTGTTTGAGTAATTTACCTCCTGAAATATCTTTTACTTCCTGACCAAATATAGGCTCACCAATTGATCTCAAAGCTTGAGCTAGATCATCGATTGGTACTTCTTTAGGAACTAATCCGGCCACTAAGTGAACCTCAGCTACTTTACGATAATCTCTTTGAATAAATCCGAATAAAATTTCTGCTAAAAACCTTTTACTTAGTTTGTCTAACCTGCCCATAATCCCAAAATCTATAGGTACAATTTGACCACTATTATCAACAAAAATATTTCCTTGATGCATATCTGCATGAAAAAAACCATCTCTTACAGCATGCCTTAAAAAATGTTGGATAATATCTTCAGCTATTTTATTAGTATCTAAATTTCTTTTCTTTAGCTCCTCAGCTTCTCTTATTGAAATTCCGTCTATCCAATCTAAAGTCATTACATTTTCACTAGTAAAATTCCAATAAATTTCAGGAACTTTAAATCCAGCATCATTTTTAGTATTTTCAGCATATTCATTAGCCGCAGCAGCTTCGAATCTTAAATCCATTTCAAGATTAGTTATTTCTTTAAGTAAAAAAACAACTTCAACAAGTTTTAATCTTTTTGTTTTTTTTACAAATGACTCAATAATAAATGCAAATAACATCATTGCATCTATTTCTTCATTGAATATTTTTTTTATATTTGGTCTTAAGATTTTTATAGCTACATCTTTAATTGTTCCATTGTCATTTATTTTTGCTTTATGAACTTGTGCAATTGATGCAGCAGCAACTGGTTCACTTAAATCAATTATTGAATTAAATGCATCAACTCCAAGATCTTCTTTAATAATATCTTTTGCTTCATGAATTGAAAAAGGGGGTAATCGATCTTGAAGTTTTTCTAGCTTTAAAGATAATTCTTCTCCAATTATATCAGGTCTAGTAGCAAGAAATTGACCAAGTTTGATGAAAGTTGTACCCATAGATTCTAAAGACCTAGATAGTCTTTCACCATCATCCTCAATTAAATTATTTTGTTCCTTTTTTTCAAAAGAAATAGATAAAATTTGGAATAATATTGTTACAGCTAATGGAGGTTTTTTAAATTTTGATGCAATTTTTAGAATATCTGATCTGGCAATTTTTCTTCCTAATTTAAATAAAGTAATAAGTTTTTTAATCATTAAATTTTCCAACCACTATGAATTGAAACAATACCACCAGAAAGATTTCTATAAGAACATTTGTGAAAATTATTTTTTCCCATTAACTCTATTAATTCATCTTGATTAATAAATTGTTCAATACTTTTGATTAAATATTCGTAAGGTTCTTTTTCTCCAACTACAAACTGACCAATAATAGGAATGAGTTTTGAATAATTTTTATACATAAAATCAAGATTTGAATTTTGAATCTTAGAAAATTCTAGACATAGATATCGCCCGCCGGGCTTTAAAACTCTATAAGCTTCTGAAAGAGCTTTATTTAAATTTTTTGTATTTCTTAGTCCAAAGCTAATAGTGTAATAATCAAATGAGTTATCCGCTATAGGTAATTTTTCTGCTGGTGAAATAACCCATTTTACATTTTTATAATTTGATAATTTTTGTTTTCCCTGACTCACCATCCCTTTATTAGGGTCTACACAAGTAATTTCAGCCTCTTTATTTGTGCTATCTAAAAATAACTTTCCAACATCACCCGTCCCACACGCAACATCTATTAATTTTCTACTAACTATCGGATTCATCATATTGATTAAACTTTTTTTCCAATATCTATGTACACCCATAGACATAAAGTCATTCATCAAGTCATATTTGTTGTAGACCTTATTAAACACATTTTCTACAAGTCCTTGTTTATTTTGAAGATTTTGTTGCATAAAAAAATATATATTGAATATAGTATCAAATGCCAGAATTACCAGAAGTAGAAATTGTTAGACAATCCCTTCATAAAAAGATCAAAAAAAAAAGCATAAAAAAAGTAATAATTAGAAATAGGAATTTAAGGTTTAAAATACCAAGTGATTTTGAAAGTTTTCTTAAAAATAAAAAAATAATTGAAGTTAGTAGATTTTCTAAATATTTGATTATCCATTTTCAAAATGAAGATTATTGTTTAATCCATTTAGGTATGTCAGGAACAATTCATATTCTTGATAAGAAAAAGCCTCTAAAATTTACGAATACTAGTTTTTATCATTCACCTTTTTTACCAAAAAAACACAATCATGCAGAGTTTGTATTTAATAGCTTGAAAGTAATTTATAATGATCCAAGACGTTTTGGATTTTTTGAAATCATTAAAAATTATCAAGATCTACAGAGAAGATTTAAATCAATGGGACCTGAACCATTTAGTGATAAATTTAACTTAAATTATGTAGTTAATTATTTTAAGAAAAAAAATAAGGATATAAAAAGTTTCTTACTTGATCAGAGATTTGTTTCTGGAATAGGTAATATTTATGCAAGTGAAATTCTTTTCGCTAGTAAAATAAATCCATTTAAAAAGGCAAAAAGACTTAACAAAAATGAATGTTTAAATATTATTTTAAATTCTAAGAAAATACTTCAACAGGCAATTAATAAGGGAGGTTCAAGTATAAGAGATTTTAAAGATATTTCAGGCAACAAAGGTAACTTTCAAAAAGAGTTTAAAGTTTATCAGCAAGACGGCACTGGTTGTAAGCGTACGCAGTGCAAGGGTATTATAAAAAAAAAAATAACATCAAATAGATCAACTTTTTTTTGTATTTCTTGTCAAAAATAGTTAAATATTTAGTTGACCACTTTAAATTCTCAAGTTATACCCCTGCGCAGATGGCAAACACAAAATCAGCAATTAAGAGAATTAGAAGAATTTCTAAACAAACAGCTGTAAATAAAGCTAGAAAGAGCAGGTTTAGAAACGCTCTTAAGAAAATGAACCTTCTAATTGATGATAAAAAGAAAGATGAAGCTCTTAAATTTCTACCAAAGTTAAACTCTGAGTTGATGAAAATTGCAAAAACAGGAATAATAAAAAAACAAAATGCTTCTAGAAATGTTTCTAGAATAACAAAAAAAATTACTGCAATCTAAACGTTAGCTAGATTTTTAAACAACTCCTGATATCTACATTATATATTTAAGGTTTATCTTAAGTTACTATATTTAGATTTAGTAAATATTTGGATTATAGTCATTCAATCTATATTTGATTTAATTTTAATTCAATCAATTTATTGATTCAATCTATATTTGATTCAATTTAAAATTTTAATTTTTTATCTAAACAAAAATTAATCTGCAACATTATAAATCACAATCATAGATTTTATTTTTTTTTAATTTTGCTTATTAACTTGTTGCAAATTTTTTTAAATCGTTCTAACTGAGATTTCCCCTTAAGTTATGAATAAATTAACAAATACAAAAAATATTAATAATTTTTCTTCTGAAGGCTTTGAATGGAAGCAAGTACAGAATGAAATGAAAAATAAACTTGGCTTAGAAGTTTATGAGAGCTGGTTAAAAAAGATTTCTTTTGTAGAGGAATTCAATAATTATTTATTATTATCAGTTCCAACAAGATTTATTAGAGATTGGATTACATCAAGGTATTTAGACCAAATATTACAAATAATTAAAGTTTACAAAAAAGATATTATTAGAATTGAGTTTAAAATAGTTGAAAAAACTCAAGAAACTAGTTTAAAGGAGAGCAATATTAAAGAGAGAAATATAAATGAAAATGTTTCATTTATAAAAGACTCCTACCTTCAGTATAATAGAATTGATCCAAATAAAAGATTTGATAATTTTATAACAGGTTCAAGTAATAAATTAGCTTACGAAGCCTCTTTAAAAGTTTCAGAAAATATATCTCATTATAATCCACTTTATATTTATGGTGGTGTTGGAATGGGAAAAACTCACTTATTAAATTCAATAGGTTTAGAGCTTAAAAAAAATAATAAAGTAATGTTTATTTCTGCCGAACGTTTCATGTATCAGTTTGTAAAATCAATTAAATCAAACGACATGGTAAAGTTTAAAGAATATTTTAGAAATACAGATATTTTATTAATAGATGATATCCAGTTTATAAGTGGAAAAGAGGCTATGCAGGAGGAGTTCTTTCATACATTTAATGCATTACTTGATAAGGGATCTCAAATAATTGTATCAGCTGATCGATCACCAAACAAATTATCAAGGATACAAGAAAGAATTAAATCAAGATTTTCTGGTGGATTAGTTGTTGATATTCAAAAGCCCGACCTTGAGCTAAGAAAAAAAATAGTTGAAAAAAAAACTGAAGAATTGAATGCTTTGTATTCCGAACAATTACAAGTTTCTAGAGAAATTCAAGATTTTATAAGTAATGAAATAACTGGAAGTGTAAGGGAATTAGTTGGTGCAATAAACAGAGTTGTTTCATTTTCAAGAATCTACAACAAAGTGCCAAATCTTGCTGAAACTAAAGTAGTTTTAAAGGATTTATTAAATTTAGCAGAAAATAAAGTTACAATAGATCTAATTCAGACAATTGTTTGTAAGTTTTTTAAAATCAGCAAAAATGAAATGTTATCATCTAGAAGATCACGATATTTAGTAAGACCTAGGCAAACAGCAATTTATTTAACTAAAATTTTGACTTCTAAATCATTACCTGAAATTGGAAGAGAATTTTCTAATCGAGACCATACAACAATAATTCATTCAGTAAAAACTATTGAAAAGATAAAAGAAAAAGATCCTGAGATGGTGGATAATATAAATAAATTAAAAAATCAGATTTTATATAATAATAAAGAAAAAGAAAATGAAATTTAATGTTAATCAACAAGACCTTCAGCAAGCATTAAATTATTGCCAAGGAGTTATTGAAAAAAGAAGTACATTACCAATACTTTCTAATATTTTGTTAGATGCAAGTAATTCAAAACTTACTATTACAGCGACCGATCTAGATTTAATATTTATACATCAATTAAATAATGTAGAGATTCTAGAGGAGGGCAAAACGACCACAACTTCATCAATTATGTATGATATTATAAGAAAGTTTAATTCAGGAAAAAAAATAAATCTTTCTTTAACAGATATAAGCAAATTACAAGTAGAGTCTGAAAAATCTATTTTTAATTTGAATTGTATAAGTGCAACAGAGTTTCCACTGACAGACGAAAATTTTAATCAAAATGAATTTATAATTAAATCAAAACAACTTTTGAAATTATTAAATAAGTGTAAATTTTCAGTTTCGAATGATGAAACAAGACATTATCTAAGTGGTATATATTTTCATCAAACAGAAGTTGAGGATAAAAATTATTTAACCGCAGTTGCAACTGATAGTCATAGAATGTCTATTTCAAAAGTTAGATTAGAAGAAAAAATTGATTTTGATCCAATAATTTTACCTAAAAAAACAATTTTTCAACTTTGTTCTTTATTAGATAGCTATGATGGAGATGTAAAAGTTTCAAATGTTAAATCAAAAATAAAATTTGAATTAAATAATAGTATTTTAATTTCAAAACTTATTGATGGAAAATTTCCTAATTACATTCAAGTTATACCTAAAAATAATCAAAAAAAATTAGAAATAGACTTAAAATTATTTTTGAATTCTGTTGATAGAGTGGCATCTGTTTCATTAGATAAAAAAGATGGTGTGAAATTTAATTTATCTAAAGATACTCTAGATCTTTCAGTAAATAATACTAACAGTGGTGATGGTAAAGAAACTTTAAGTGTTAAGTTTGATCATGACCTAGAGATAAGTTTTAACTCTAGATATTTGATAGATGTTGCTTCACAACTAGATGGAGACAGAGTTGAAATTTTCTTTAATGACACTGGTTCACCGGCGCTAATAAAAGATCCAGGTGATTTTGATAGTATTTTTGTTGTTATGCCTATGAAGGGCTAATTAATTAAATCTAACTCTGAATAAATATTTTTTTCAAGAATTTGAATAAAATTATCTTTTGTTAAACCAGAAGGAATTGGTTTTAGAATAGAGATTGTAATAGTTCTATTAGATTTTTTCTCACCTTTTTTAGGCCACACATATCCAGAGTTAATTGCAACTGGCTGACAAGTAACATTTAGCTGTTCATAAATTCTCGAAGCACCTTTTTTAAAAGGTGGTCTTTCATCTGGAGGAACTCTAGTTCCTTGAGGAAAAATAATTAAAGGTCTATTAGAAGTAGCCATCATTTTTGAAATATCATCAAAAAAACCCAAGTTATCTTTTGTAACTTTGTTTCTTTTTATTGAAATTGACCCTATTTTTTTTAAGTACCAACCAAATATTGGAATTAACAATAATTCTTTTTTTAGGATAAATACAGGTGAGTTAAAGATTGTTTGTAAATAAAAAGTTTCAAACATTGATTGATGAGATGCTGCTATAAAAAATTTTTCATTATTAATAATATTTTCTTTTCCTTTGATTGAAATTTTTACTGAAAGAACAAACCTTAAACAAAAACTGGCCCAATGGCCCATTAACTTACCCCCAATCAAAACAACCTGTTTAGGTAAAAAAAATGATGGTAAAAAAATTATCGAAATGAAGATGATTCCAGTGAAAAATAATATTGAAAATAAAAAGTTTCTTATCATTTTTGTCAAAAGCTAAATTATATCTTTATGCTTTTGTCTTTTTCTTATTACTTTAATTTTTGATCCCTTTATTAATAATTCTATTGGTTTAGGTCTTAAATTATAATTTGAGCTAAGTGACATTCCATAAGCCCCCACATCACATATTGCTATTAAATCTTTTTCATTCAACAATTGAAATTTTTTTAATGTAACAAATTTATCTGTACTTTCACAAATAGGACCTACAAATTCATATGGTTTTTTAGATGTTTTGTTAGATTTTGTAACAGGTAAGGTTTTATGAAATGCACCATACAAGGCAGGTCTCATTAAATCGTTCATTGCAGCATCTAAAATTATAAATTTTTTACTTCCGCTATCTTTTATATAGATTATCTTTGACACTAATGTCCCGGTATCGCCAATAATTGATCTACCTGGCTCAAATATAATTTTTACTTTATGCTTTCTTAAAAATTTAAGAACAGCTGTATTATATTTTTTATAATTAAGTTGTTTATTTTTATCAGTGTAAGAAATGCCCATACCTCCACCTAAATCTATATATTCAAATTTATGATTTGTTTTATTGAGAATTTGACTGACCGCTTTAAGCATTTTTTCATAAGGTCTATGGTCTAAAATTTGACTGCCTATATGAACGCTTAGACATTTTAAATGAATATTTTTTGAATTCTTGCAATAATTTATAATTTCATAGAAAGTATTTTTATTTACACCAAATTTATTTTCTTTTTTCCCAGTTGATATTTGGCTTAATGTTTTTGCATCTGTATTAGGGTTTAGTCTTACACCAATTTTAATTCTTTTATTCTTTGATTTTGCTATTCGATTTATTTCTTTTATTTCACTTAAAGACTCTGCGTTAATAAGCAAAATTTTTTTATCAATAGCAAAGCTGATTTCACCTGTTGTTTTACCAACACCAGAAAATACTATTTTGCTTGGATTAATCCCTGCTTTTAATGCCATCATCAGTTCTCCTACTGAAACAACATCAGCACCTAATCCAAATTTTTTAATTTCTCTAATTATATTAACATTTGTGTTGGATTTAACTGCAAAGCAGATAAGTGGCGAAAATGATCTAAAGCTTTTTTTAAAATTACTAATATTTTCTTTTAATTTAGAATAAGAATAAGAATAAAATGGAGTTCCAAATTTATTTGCAATTTTTTGGAGACTAATTTTTTCTATTGTTAATCTTCTATTTATGTATTTCATTAAGTTAAGTTAATTGAAACTTCATTTATTTCTGCTTTTTTATCTGGATCTACGTATTTAGGATCACCTTTCTTTCCACAAGAAATAACTACACAAAATAACAATATAATTATGGTAAATTTTTTTATCATTTTTCTTTTTTATATTTCATTATCATTTTTTTAATATTATCAAAAGAAGTTCCACCATAAGATTTTTTCGAATTAATTGAATTTTTCAAGTTAAATACTTTCAATACATCTTCTTTAAGTTTAGGTTCAATTTTTTTTAACTCATCTAAAGTTAATTCATTTAACTTTTTTTTTCTTTTTTCAGCAAAATTAACTACAGCAGCAGTTTTTTGATATGCTTTTCTAAAAGACATTGAGTGATTTTTTACAAGATAGTCAGCCAAATCAGTTGCTGTAATGTATCCAGAATTAGCAAGTTCTAACATTCTAGTTTTATTTGGATTACAATTTTTTAGTATTTCATCAAAAATTTTCAAACAATTATTAAGATTATCGTTTGATTTAAAAACTATTTCCTTGTCATCTTGTAAATCTTTAAAATAAGATAATGGTAGACCTTTTAAAATTGTAAGCATCGAAAATAAATTTCCATAAGCGCTTCCTGATTTTCCACGCAAATATTCTAAAAGATCAGGATTCTTTTTCTGTGGCATTATTGATGATCCAGTAACAACCTTATCAGATAAATTGATCAAGTTAAAACCATCAGAATTCCAAATAATTAACTCTTCAGCAATTCTAGAAATATGCATAGCACATACTGATGTAGCGTATAAAAAATCTAAAACAAAATCTCTATCTGAAACTGTATCAATAGAATTATTTGTAGGTATTTTAAAACCAAGTTTTTTGGTTGTATAATTTCTATCTATATTAAATGATGTTCCTGCTAAAGCTGCAACACCTAAGGGATTTTCATTTAAACTGTTTAAATTATTAGAAAATCTCTTTTTGTCTCTATTAAACATTTCTACATAAGACATTAAATAATGTGCAAAAGAGATAGCTTGGGCATTTTTAAGATGTGTAAATCCAGGCATGATAGTCTCAACATTTTTTTCAGCTAACTTGATTGTGCTCTTAATAACTTTATTAATATTACTATTTATTTCGTTGGTCGAATTTTTCATCCAAATTTTAAAATCAGTAATCACTTGATCATTTCTTGATCTTGCAGTGTGAACATAGCCAGCTTCTTCACCTATAATTTGAAAAAGTCTTTTTTCAATATTCATATGAATATCTTCATATTTTTTATTAAATTCAAATTTATTTTTTGCGATTTCCTTATCAATTTTTGTTAGTCCATAAATAATTTTATTTTTTATTTTAAATGAAATTATTTTTTGTTTAAAAAGCATTTCAACATGAGCAATTGATCCCCGGATGTCTTCTTTGTAGAGTCTTTTATCAATATTTATTGAATTACCTACTTTTTGAAACAAACTTGATGCATTTTTTTTTATCCGTGAGTTCCAGATTGCTTGGTTGTTTTTATTTTTTGCCATGATATTTAATTATACCTATTTAACATGAGATTTTTAATAATATTTATTTTTTTGATAACAAATGTTGTAGCTGAAGAACTACCTAGTATTAAAAATATTGTAATACACAAAATACCAAAAACATATGATAATGTTATTTTTTTAGACAAAAATGATCAAAAAATTAATATCAATGAATATACTGGCAGCTTATTGATATTGAATTTTTGGGCGACCTGGTGCGAACCTTGTAAAGATGAAATGCCATCTTTAGATAAACTCCAAGCTAACCCAGAATTGGATAAAATTAAAATTTTTCCAATTAATATTGGCAAAGAAACCTCAGAAAAAGTTAATAAATTTTTTATAGATCTTAACATTAAAAATTTTAAACCTTATTTTGATCCACCTACTACATTAGCAAAAATATTTACTTTAAGAGGTATCCCTACAACAATTCTAATTAATAAAGAAGGTCAAGAATTTGCTAGAATAATAGGTTCAATTGATTTTGAAGATACAAATTTCGTTAATTGGATAAAAAAATATTACTAATTTTTAAAAAAGTAAGCAAAGCCAACCAAAGCAAGAATAGCAATAAATTGTAGAAGAACTCTTAATTGCATCAATTTGTTTGAATATTTTTTACTAGTTTCTCCACCTTTAAAAAGAGTACCTATGCCTAAAATTAAAACTATTCCCACAGCAATCAAAAGAGCTATTGATAAAACTTTTACAAATATTCCTGATATCATATTTTTATTTTAGATTGTTTTTTGAAATAAAAAACATAATTTATCAACTATGACATTTTGCCTAGATTCAATAATTATTAAACCAGAAGACGGTATTGAAATTAAAAATGCTATTATTTTGCTTCATGGTTATGGAGGTGATGGAAAGGATATAAGCATGCTATCTTTAAACTGGAAAAGACATATGCCTAATACAATCTTTGTTTGTCCAAATGGTCATGAGCCCTGCGCTATAAATCCCTCTGGTTATCAGTGGTTTGATTTAACAAAAGAGGACACTGATTACATATTAGAACAATCAATTAAGGCTGAAGAGGTTTTAAAAAAATTTATTAATGAAATAAAACAAGAGTTCAAGTTGTCAAATAATCGAATCTGTTTATCTGGATTCAGTCAGGGATGTATGATGTCTTTAAATGTTGGTCTTACAGTCGAAGAAAAGTTTTCATGTATAGTTGGTTTTTCTGGAAAGATAATAAATCAAAAAGATTTAAAAAAAAGAATCAAAAATAATACTGAAACATTGCTTATACATGGAGAAGCTGATCAAATTGTCCCATCAACACATTTACTAGAAGCAAAAGATTTTTTAATTAGAAACAACGTTGAGGTTGATACATTATTAATAAAAAATTGTGATCATCATATTCCTATTGAAGCATCAAGTACAGCTTTAAATTTTATCTTAAAAAAAATTTAACATCTCTTATTATTGATAAATTTGTTTAACTAAGTTAAAATTAGTTAATGAACAATTTTATTGAACAAAATGTTTCATTAGAAAAGTGTCCTGCGCTAGTACTCAATGCAGACTATAGACCTTTGAGTTACTACCCTTTGTCTTTATGGTCATGGCAGGATACTGTTAAATCAGTTTTTCTTGATCGAGTTGTTATTGTTAGTAATTACGATAGAACTATAAGAAGTCCATCATTTAACATGAAATTACCAAGTGTCATCGCATTAAAGGATTATATTGTACCTCAAAGCAAGCCAAGTTTTACTAGATTTAATGTGTTTTTAAGAGATAAATTTTCCTGTCAATATTGTGGAAGCAATGAAGAGTTAACTTTTGATCACCTATTACCTAGATCAAAAGGAGGCGAAACTAATTGGGATAATGTTGTAACAGCTTGTTCTGCATGCAATGTGAAAAAGGGTGGAAAACTATTAAAAAATTCAGGGATGAAGTTGCATCAGTACCCTTATCGACCATCAACAGAGGATCTACACAAAAATGGTAAAAATTTTCCGCCAAATTTTTTACATAAAAGTTGGATGGATTACTTATATTGGGATGTAGAGTTAGAGTCCTAAATTTTCTCAGAAATATTTATTGCAATTTTTGATCCAGTTTTAATAATTTTATCTAATATAGAGTATGGACCTTCTTTTGTAGCACCCTTTTCATAGGCAATATCTTTATGACTTAATTCATCTTCTCTAAATTTAATTATTTTTTTTTTAAGTTTTGATTCACTATTATCAAGTTGTTTTATTTGGTTTAAATAATGCTCATCTATCACTTCTTCAACTGAAGCAGTGCAAAGCATAGCTGCTTTCTTACCAAGTAAAGTTGAACCAAAACCTAATCCTACACCCAATAAATCCCATAAGGGTAAAAATTTTGTCGGTTTAATATTTCTTTTTTTAATTTCTTCTTCAAAAAAATTAGAATGTTCTTTTTCATGGACCTTCATTTCTTCAATTGTTTTTTTTAAAGCTTCATCTTTAACTAATGTGTTTAGAGCAAGTAACTGTCCTTCATAAATTTTAACAGCACCACGCTCCCCAGCATGATCAACTCTAATAAATTCTTCTATTTTCTTTTTATTTATTGTTGTCATAACTTAAATAAGTTCTTGTTGTAAAATATACTATTAAAATTGATATTATAATATTGTAACTTGTAAGCGATAATCCTAAAATTTTAAATGTAACATCTTTGCAGCTCACATTCTTTTCTTGCAACTGTCTTAATATGTCTTCTTTTGATAGTAAATTGGAGCCATTTTTTAAATCGCAAACCAATGATTCTTCAATAAAACCTTGCTCAATACCTAAATGATATAAAGATAAAATAGTAGCAGCTAAAAAAATTAAAATAAGAAAAAGAATGAAATATTTTTCAAGATTAATAAATTTATAATTTAATAAAATAATTATTAATGCTAAGAGGTATGGAATTCTTTCCAATATACACAAGTTACAGGGTTGATGACCTAAAACATATTCAATAAAAAATGCTGAAGATAAAGCAATAATACTAATAAAAAAAATTAATTTTAATGTAATTGTTTTGTTAATCTCAACCATTAAATTTAAAAAATAAATAAATAATAATAAATATTATAACTATAATAATTCCAATTATGGTGAACCATTTTGATCCATGTTTTTCCATGTACTCTGTAAATAATTCACCAAATCTATATGATAAATAGGCAACTATAAAAAATCTCAGGCTTCTTGAAATTAAACTAACAATTATAAAAATAGGAAGATTAAAAGCAATTAAACCACTTGAAATCGTAAAGGCTTTATAGGGTAATGGAGTAAAGCCAGCTAAAAAAAGAATACTCAGCCATGCGAGGAATCCACTACCTTCAGACATGCTTAATTTTAAATTTTCAACTTTATCTTGATAACCATAAAATTCGATTACATATATTGCTAAATCAAAAAATAAATATCCAATTAAATATCCGAAGATTCCTCCAAGAACTGAAAATATTGATGCTATTAAAAATATTTTCAAATATTCCTTTTTTTTAGCAATAACCATTGGGATTATCATTGCATCTGAAGGTATAGGAAAAAAAGAACTTTCTATAAAAGATACAAGCCCTAAATAAAAATTTGAACTTTTATGTGCGGCTAATTCTAAACATTTTTTGTAAAGTGTTTGAAACATTTTTTGGTTTTAATATAAATTTAGTTCTTATACTATTTAAATATAATTTAATTGAATACCTAGGGCGAATGGCGGAACTGGTAGACGCGCACGACTCAAAATCGTGTTTCGCAAGAAGTGAGAGTTCGATTCTCTCTTCGCCCACCAAGTAACTATGAATTTAAATAATTTAAATAATTTGATCGAATTATTTGTTAATCAAGCAAATAAACAAAATAAAAAAGATATTTTTTTAGAATGGCTAAACCCAAGCAATAAAAAAACATACACATGGGAACAAACTGAAAAGAATATTTTAAAATTATCAAAAGTTATTAAAGAAAATATAAAAGAAGGCGATAGATGTCTTTTGGTTTCAGAGAATAGACCAGAATGGTTTGTTTCTGATTTAGCAATTATGGTAGCTGGTGGAATTACAGTTCCTGCGTACACAACCTACACAGAAGATGATTATAAGTTCTTGATAGAGGATTGTGAGCCTAGCTTAGTTGTTGTTTCAAATAATGAAATGTTAAAAAAATTAAATAATTCAATTAATGAAAAAGACTTTATCAAAAAAATTATTACATTGGATGAAAAAACCAATGTAACAAATAGCTTAAATATAATTAACAAAGAAAAATATTTAGATTTTAATTTAATTATAAAAAATAATTTATTAGAAGAAGATAAAATTGAAAATAATAAATTAAAAAGAAATTCTCCTGCATGTATTATTTATACTTCCGGAACCGGAGGTAATCCTAAAGGAGTAATTTTAAGTCATGGTGGAATTTTAAATAATCTCGTAGGAGCATGCGAAATTATGAAACCATTATTTAACTCAAGACCAGTATTTTTAACTTGGCTTCCTCTTTCACATTCTTATGAGCATTGTGTTCAATTTGCACAGATAGCAGTAGGAGCAAAAGTATTCTATGCAGAAAAAATAGAAAAACTTTTAGAAAATATATCTGAAGCAAAACCTACAATTATGACAGCAGTTCCAAGGTTCTACCAAAACCTTTACAACAAAATAAACATGAATTTAAAAAAGCAGACAGGTTTTAAAGCAAAATTAGTTGAAGCAACTCTTCGTTTGGGAAGAAAAAAACTATTAAATCAAAACATGACATTTTATGAAAAGTTAATCAATTTTATAGTTGATAAATTAGTTAGAAAAAAAATAAAAAAACAATTTGGTGGAAATTTAAAAGCTTTCGTTTCAGGAGGTGGGGCTCTAGACAAAGAAATAGGAGAATTTTTGAATTCTGTGGGGTTGCCTACTCTTCAGGGTTATGGCTTAACAGAAACATCACCAGTAGTAAGTTGCAATCCAATACATAAAATTAAAGTGGAAACTGTAGGACCTCCTTTTAAAGGAAATGAAGTTAAAATTGCTGAAGATGGAGAGATTTTAGTTAAAGGCGAAAATGTAATGCTAGGATATTGGAACAAAAAAAAAGAAACTGAAAAAGTAATTATAAATGGATGGTTACATACAGGAGATATTGGAGAGATAGATCCAAATGATGGTTATTTAAAAATTACTGATAGAAAAAAAGATATCATAGTAAGTGCTGGTGGAGATAACATTTCACCTGCTA
>CACGHF010000001.1 GCA_902572775.1 uncultured Pelagibacteraceae bacterium | reverse complement strand
GTCATTTTTAGCACTAAATCTCGATTTACTTTAAACACATATACATTATATAATAATCTCTAATGATAAAAATTTTTAAATTAATTATTATTACAATTTTACTAACTTCTAGTGCAATTGCAGGTTCTGATAATGAATTAAATTTATCAAAAAAATCAAAACCAACTAAAGATTGTTTTGAGCCTCTCAACAGAGCAACCTTTTCTTTTAATCAAGGGTTAGATAAAGCTATTTTAAAACCAATTGCGGAAGGTTATAGAAATTTACCAACTCCAATTAAAAATGGGACTGGCAATGTTCTAAATAATCTATCGAACTTAATTACTATTCCAAATAATGTTTTACAGGGAGATCTTAAAGTAGCAGTTATTAACACTGGCAGACTAGTTATTAACAGCACTATAGGTATATTGGGTATAATTGATGTGGCAGATGACTTGGGTTTTCCTAAATATGAAAAAGAAGATTATGGCCAAACTTTAGGTAAATGGGGTGTAGGCCCTGGATGCTATATTGTGCTTCCTGTATTGGGCCCTTCAACAATTAGAGATACAGCTGGTTCATTCGTTAATGTAATGGGAGGTGATCCTTGGTATAATGCATCAGTAAACGGAAATAATGAATTCTTAAGTGAAAATATTTTTGCTGCGTCTAAAATTTTAACTGGTGTTGAATTTAGAGCAAATAATATTGACTCATTAGATAATTTAGAAAAAAATTCAATGGACTTTTACGCGTCAGTAAAAAGTTTATATTTACAGGATAGGCAAATGAAAATAAAAAATATTCAGAGAGGAAACATTCAAATTATCTACAATGATGATGGCGATTGGGAAGAAATAGATACAAAATAAAAAATCCTAAATAAATGAAAAAGAATATAATTTTATTAGTTATATCAATTTTTTTACTTTTAAAACCTGTTTACTCGTTCTCAATTGAACCAGATGTATTTATTCAATCAACTGTAAATAGGGCTGCACAGACACTGAGTAGCAATCTTTCAAAGGATGAAAGAATTCAACAATTAAAAAATATTGCAATTGAAACAGTAGATATTGAGGGAATTAGTTTATACTCTCTAGGTAGCCATAGGAAAACGATAACCGATGATCAGCTTTTAAGATATAAAGAAGTTTTTAAAAATTACTTTTTAAAAAGCTTTTCAAGTAGACTTGCAGAATACTCAAATCCAGAAATTAATGTTTATTCAAAAAAAAAAATTAATGATAAATACACTATAGTTCAAAGTAAGCTAATAGGAACAGATAAGAGGCCTGAAGTAAATATAGATTGGAGGGTCTATACAAATAATCCAAATAATTTATTAATTAGAGACTTAATTATAGAGGGGTTAAGTTTAGCTAGAACTCAAAAAGAGGAATTTTCATCAATCATAAGCTCAAATAATAATGATGTCGAAGCATTAATTAAAAGTTTGTCTAATTTTTAGTAAAAATAACTTTTAATTTGGTGGGCCCGCCAGGACTCGAACCTGGGACCAATACATTATGAGAGTCCTGAGAGAACTTAAATTAATGTTGAAGCTATTAGTTTATTGCTGAACGTTAAATTCATTTACACAATTTGGTATACAATCAACTTTCTAAATTTTTAATATTTTTACAAATTTTATTAGCCTCTAATAAAGATGGGACCAATTTATCTAATTTCCAATTGTTTGCGGTAATATCAAAATATTTATCTACTTTAAAATCAATACCATCCACAATTTCAATTTCAAATTTTTGAAATTCCTCATAAAATTCATTTAAAAAATAGACATATTCCTTTATTGGAAATTTACCTAAACTAAAGGCCACTCTGTATCCCATTAAAAAAGGTGAAACACTTATAACCTTTGCAGTCAGATCTTCGCCGTTTAATTTAATAGGAATATTTCTATCTACTAATTGCTTTATGTCACCAGGCTTTTCATAGGTATAAAAAGTAAAATTATTATGAACTTTTGTGCAATCGTCCTCTGTTGAAATAAAGAAATTTAAACTATCCCCATGAATTACTTCTCCAGATACTCTTGCAAAGGACAGATCTTTAAATCTATCAATAATCCATTCTTCCTCCTCTGCTTGAGCTTGATAGGCAAATACAATTAAAAAAAGAAATAAGTGAAGCGATATAATAAGCAAAACTCTTTTCATGATTTGAGCTCCACTTTGTATCCATTTTTTGTAAATATTTTAATTATCTTATCCCATACCAAACTGTTGTGCTCACCTGGTAATATTTCAAATTTGAATGTTTTTTTATAAACGGGGTCGCAGTTATCATATGCAACGTAAGCACTTACATGACAGTACTTACAAACACGGTCTATTTCCATGTATTAAAGCTCCTTTTATTAGTTGATTTTTTTTGAGTTAATAATTTGTAGTTAGTGATGGTTCCACTCCTCTTCATATCAAGGGGTTTACGCAGCGAGGGAGATAATGAAAAAAAACGTAAACGAGTGAAAAGGAATGAAATCCAATGCATTCCTTCACTTAAATCATGGCTAGTTGGTTTTATTTGGGCTTAATTTTGTTTGAAAAAAGATTATCTATTTTTTTTTGGTTTAATATTTTTTTTCTTTTTTTCTCATGATAAATTTTTCTTCTTTTCTCATTATATATCTTTTTTTCTTTTTCTAGCTTTCTTTGAGCTCTTTCAGATGATCTAAGAACTTTCTCAACGTGCTTTTTCCCATACATTGAGGTAGCTTCTTTGACCCATGCCTCATGAGGATTTTCTCTTGCCCATTTTTCTTTATGTGAATTATAAAGATAAATTAAACCAAATATTAGTCCGAGTACGACTGCTGGCAACAAACCACCTGTATCTCCAGATCCCTCTGAAAATATTGAAATTCTAGCGAAAACATTTTCACACCATACTAAGCCCAGAAATACGATTGATAAAAGTTTTTTCATCATTTAAATCCCCTATAAATCCATAAGAAAATTTTTTTTAAAAAAAACCAAAAAAAAATAACTGATATCGGAAAAAAAGTAATTATTAATAATGCGCCAAAAAAATCATTTCTAGGCTTATTTATAAATTCTTCACAAGTTTTTTTATCTTTAAAATCGTCATAATCCTCTAAAATATTAAGGCCTAGTGTATTGGAAAACCCCAATACGTCCCAATAACTAGATTTTTTCGCTGGCCTGACCCCCTTTAATGTTTTACTAAATTCATAAAACTCTCCAATAACAAAGTTTTCTAATGGAATATTTTCAATTTGAAACTCAACGTTTGTAGTACAAAAATAATTTCTTTTTGAAGCTTCTCTAAAGTTTTTATAAATATCTTCATTAAAAATTACTGAATAAAAAAAAATATAAAAAATCAATGCTAAAACAACCCAAACTCTAAATAAACCTTTTTCTAGTTTTCCAATTTCCAAAAACTTAATTAATTCACGATACATCGTAAAAAATATAACACACTCACATTAAGTGACCAGTGCATTCCAAGTAATTTTTGTTACACAATTTCGTATACAATAAAAAAATTTATGAAGCATTTTTTTACAAAATTCTGAAAAACTTAGATTTATAAACGTTGACTTTACTAGATTTGGTGGGCCCGCCAGGACTCGAACCTGGGACCAATACATTATGAGTGTACTGCTCTAACCAACTGAGCTACAGGCCCTTAATAATCACGTTGGTTTTACTTCCTTTTTGCATTTCATTCAAGAAAAGAAAAATTAACCTTTTATAGAATTAATTTTATTTATTTACAAAGATTTATTTTTATTAATGAAATTTTCAAAATATAATAATATTGGATACACCATAAAACCTGATCCTTGTAATAAAATTCTGTCTATTGTAATTGGTAATAAAAAGTCTAAATCCATTCTTGTTTGAAAATAAATTGAATAAACAAAAATAAAATATAAAAAAAGATAAAAAATTGAGTAATTATTAAAATACTTATCTCTATTTATAAATTTTGAGAAAAATAAAATAAATAATATCAAAATCCAAATAGGGTACCTAAAAATTGAAATAATTATATGTTTAGAGATTACTATAAAAGTACTCAAAAAATTAGATATATTGAGATATTCCAGAAGTTCTCGATGTAAAATCTTTTCATTAAACTCAAAGGATCCTATAAAGATATTTTTTAAATAAATTTGTAAAATCAATGAGATAGTAACTAATACCAAAAATAAAAATCTTATTTTATAATTCTTATTACAGAAAAAAATAAAAACTGATGAAAGTATTAAATTGTAAAAGAAACCTTCTTGTTTGGTCCAAAGTATTAAAACTAAAATTAAGAATAATAAACAAAAATTAAAATAAGAATGATTTTGTTTTTGATAATTGTAAAAAATTTTTGAAAAAATTAATAATTCAACAAATAAATAATAATCTTGGTAACCACCAAATAGATAATAATCTAAAGTTAAAGTTAGTATTAGTATTAAAAAAAATACTTTATATAAATAATTTCTGTTATTTAACAAATTAGATGCAGCAAAAAAGATTCCGGATAAATATAAAAATGGAAGTATTAGTCTACCAAGATACTCCAATTGTACAAAGCTATTCTTCCAAAAAAATCCCCACAAAAAAGTACCAAAGTGAGGATAATATGAAAAAGACACATTTTTTAAATCTGCAAACGTTCCATTTTGGTAAAAGACTTGAGCTTTTTGAAGCCAATGAGCTAAAGCATCCCACTCTAGTTTTAAATTTAATGCAATGTAAGTAAACAAAATTAAGTTAAATAAAATAAAAATTAAAATTAATGCCAAGCTTTCGAAAGATATTCCTCTGTAGTTTTTATAATAATAAATAAAATTAAATATTAAAAATAACAGCCCAGTAAAAATTTGAATGTAAAAATAAATTTTAATATCAATTAAAAGAAATGAAATTATCAAATAAAAAAAAGATTGTATTATAATATTATATATAAGTATGTTAAAATAATTACTTTCAATATATCCAAAACTTTTTAAAATTAGCTTGTTAAATGGAAATTGAAAAATAACTAAAAATATAATTAATTGAGAGTATATAGATAAAATTTCAATCATTTAATAATTTAATAAAATAACAATTTTCTTTTTTTTCTAAAATATCAAATTTTTCAAAATTCTTTAAAAGCTGTTTATCATAATTTATAAGAATTCTAAATTGATCACTAAAAGTTTTATTTTTATTATAAAATAAATCTTGAGTAGTAGTAAAAGCATCTGGTCTTCCATTTATTACTAAATAATTTAAATCTGACTTATATTTATCATTTATAAATTTTGTAAAACCATATCCCTCTTTTGAACAATCTCCATATGTTAAGATCATTCTGGTTGAATAATCATTTTTAACAAGCTTATAACTATTTAAAAAAAAACCGAAGGTAGTTGAGATAAATAATAAAATTATTATTAGATAAAGTATTTTAGAATTTAAATTTTTAAACATATTCTATTAATTGTAATCATATTAATTTTCTAAAATTTTAATTCCAGTAAAAAGCTTTATGGTGGGCCGTGTTGGTTACGCTCCAACTACCCCTGCAATGTCAATGCAGTACTCTACTATTGAGCTAACGGCCCAAATAAATTCTAATATTTATAAAAAATTTACTAACTTTCTAAAAAACTTTTTAATTGTTTAGACCTACTTGGATGCTTTAATTTTCTTAAAGCTTTAGCCTCAATTTGTCTAATTCTTTCTCTTGTTACAGAAAACTGCAAACCCACTTCTTCTAAGGTATGATCGGTATTCATTCCCACACCGAATCTCATACGTAATACCCTTTCCTCTCTGGGAGTTAAAGTAGATAAAATTTTAGTTGTTGCCTCGCCCAGATTAGACTTAATAGCCTGCTCTAATGGTGCTAATGCTTTTGTGTCCTCTATAAAATCACCCAAACTACTATCCTCTTCGTCTCCAACAGGTTTTTCAAGTGATACTGGCTCTTTTGATATTTTTAAAACTTTTCTAACTTTGTCTAATGGCATTCTAAGTTTCTGTGCCAGCTCCTCAGGTGTGGCCTCTCTTCCAAATTCACTTAATATTAATCTTTGAGTTCTAACAATTTTATTGATTGTTTCAATCATATGAACAGGAATACGAATTGTTCTGGCCTGATCAGCGATTGATCTTGTAATTGCTTGCCTTATCCACCAGGTTGCATAAGTTGAAAATTTATAACCTCTTCTATATTCAAATTTATCTACAGCCTTCATTAACCCTATATTGCCTTCCTGAATTAAGTCCAAGAATTGCAAACCTCTATTTGTGTATTTTTTTGCAATAGATATAACTAATCTTAAATTTGCCTCTACCATTTCTTTTTTGGCTATTCTTGACTCTTTTTCACCTTTTTGAATTCTGCTTACAATTTTTTTAAAATCTGTAACTGATATTCCAAGCTTATGGCTTATTTCAATTAGTCTTTCACGAATATTTTTAAACTCTTCTTTATTTTTAACAAAGAATTTCTTCCA
The DNA here is from genome assembly GCA_902572775.1 of uncultured Pelagibacteraceae bacterium. Lineage (GTDB taxonomy): Bacteria > Pseudomonadota > Alphaproteobacteria > Pelagibacterales > Pelagibacteraceae > Pelagibacter. The sequence continues at coordinate 60,313 of CACGHF010000001.1, read as the reverse complement.
TATATTATTTGTATCTAGGAACTTTTTTAAATTTGGATTTATTTCATTACCTACATAAAATTTTATAAATTCATTTCTTGATATATTATGATCCATTGCAAGTCTTAAAAGATTTCCCTCTAAAGAAATAATTTTTTTATTTTCTAAATAATGCTTTTGCACAAGGTCCTCCAAAACAGATGGGGATAATTGAAGTGATTTAATATTTTCTAAAATATCATTTACAATTTTTTCATACCCTTTTGTTTTTGCAGTTGAAAAATTTTTCAAATTTAAAACACAGTCTAATTTTTCTTTTTGGTATTTAATTAATTTTGTATATTCTTTAGTAAGTATATTAATAGTTTTTAAAACCTTAGGCTTGATCTCAGTTTCCATTGCTGCAAGAGTGGGGTTAAATTCCTCGTCTTCATCTGAGGAGCCATCTTCTTTATCAACTTCTCCTGCATTTTTTTGTTTTGCACTTGGTCCTGTTGTTTCGTCTTCCATATAATTAGTATCTATATCTATAATTTCCCTCACTAAAATTTCATCTTTTTGAAGTTGTTCATTCCATTGAAAAAATTGTTGAGCTGTTATTGGACTTTGTGACAATGCAATTAACATCACATCTTTTCCTGCTTCGATTCTTTTAGCTATTGCAATTTCACCTTCTCTTGAAAGTAATTCAACTCCACCCATTTCTCTGAGATACATCCTAATTGGGTCGTCACTTTTTTCGATAGTCTTTCCTTCTTCTTTAGTTGAATTTTCTTTTTTTCTTAAAACTTTAAAATCAGATTTTTTTTCAACCAAAGTAACATTTTCATCTAAAATATGAATAAATGCTTGAGCCAGATTTTCATCTGATAAATTTCTTTTTCCTAAAGATTTGCTGAGCTCTTCATAAGTTATAAAACCTCTATGGGTTCCTCGACCCATAAGTCTAGCAAATGATTTTGTAATAATTCTTTCCATGATATTTTGGGTTTAGAGATCTTATATAATGTCAATTATATAAAAATCTATTACTAATTTAGTCAGTTTAATTGAGATTCTGCTTTTTTTTGAGCTCTTTTAACTCATTAAATGTGGACTCGCTCATATCTAATGAAAACTTCGATTCTAATTCTTGGATCCTGAACTCAAGATCATAATTCATTAAATCTCTAGAAATATCCTCTAATAATTCAATTATTTTTTGATCGTCATCAGGTTGTTTTTTTAAAATATGTTTGATTGGAGCAAATTTATTTATTTTTTCTGTTAATTGAACATCTAAGTCAAGATCTTGAATTGTGATTTGAGAACCAGATTTCAATTTTTCAATAATCATTTCAAATATTTTTTTATTAATCTCAGTGAATAATTTAATATTTTCAATCAAATGAATGTTTGCTTGCAACAAATCTAATTTATTTATTATCAAGTATAATAAAGAAAACTCTTTTAATTCAACTCCAGTCAATGACTGACTTTCTTGAAAATATTTTTTCGTACTCTCTAAAGATTTTGTTTTTTTTATATAAAATCTTTTATTATTTTGATTGAAATGTGGTGTAAGTTCAGCAATTTTTTCTAAAAAGTATTCTAAAACATATTTTTTAATAAAATCATCTTTAATTGTATTTGCAATTTCTCTTAGTTTTTTTTCAAAAATAGCCATAGATGATGGATTACTTTTAGTTTGTTTTTTATAATGACTAAAAATAAATTGATGAATTGATAATTTGCTCTGCTTTGTAAAATCCATAAAATTAGCTTTGCCATTTTTATTTACATAGCTATCTGGATCTTCTTTATCTGGCAGAAATAAAAATGAAATTTGTTTTTCAGGTTTCAATTCCCTTATTGAATTTTCAGCGGCTCTAACAGCAGCTTTATATCCACTTTCATCCCCATCAAAACAAATTATAATATCATCAAAAAATTGGTTTAAAGTTAAAATTTGCTTATCGGTTAAAGATGTGCCAAGATTTGCTACTACATTGTCAATGCCATTTTTACTCAAGCCTACTACATCCATGTATCCTTCAACCAGATAAATATTATCGATCTTATTAGAAAGCTTTCTTGCTAAATCCAGATTATATAAATTTGACCCTTTTTTAAAAAACTTTGTTTCAGGTGAATTTATATATTTAGCTAAGTAATCTAAATTTTCAATTATTCTTCCACCTAAAGCTATTGGTTGACCCGAAATATTATTGATTGGAAAAATTAATCGACCTCTAAATCTTTCTACATAAATTTTTTTTTTCTCATCTAAATAGAATAAACCAGTCTCGACTAAAGTTTGTTCACTATAATCTTTTTTTAATTTTTCGAAAAAATTTGGATTTTTTTCTATGTATCCTATTTTAAATTTTTTTACTTCATCTTTACCTAATGATCTATTTTTTAAATAATCTCTAGCAATCGAATAATTTTCATTTTTTAAAAGTTCATTATGATAAAAGTCAACATATTGACTAAAAATGGTTTTATACTCATTCCACTTTTTTTCTCTTTCTTCATCTTGTTTTGAAAACATATAAGGTTGCATTCCTGCTAATTGAGATAAGTATTTGACTGCCTCTCCAAACTTTAAATTTTGAGTTTTCATCACAAAATCAAAAATATTACCGTGCTCTGAAGTTGCAAAACAATGATAAAATTCTTTTTCATCATTTACAGTAAATGAGGGTGTTTTTTCATTTTTGAAAGGTGATAAACCTACAAATTCTTTACCTCTTTTTTTTAATGGAACACTCTTTGATACTACCGTTGAAACTTTCAACCTATTTTTAATTTCATCAAGATACTCTTTTGGGTATTTCATTATTTGTTCAACAATTCTTTGATCATTGATCCTGCTTTAGAAAAATCAATTTCATCTGCATGAGTTTTTTTAAGTTCGCCCATAACTTTTCCCATATCTTTTAATGAGTTTGCTCCAATTTTCGAAATAACATCTGCACAAATTTTCTTAGTCTCGTCTTCACTAAGCTGCTTTGGCAAGAAACTTGTTAAAATGTCATATTCATTTTGTTCAACCTCTAAAAGATCTGTTCTGTTATTTTTTTTGTAAATATCAATTGATTCGGCCCGCTGCTTAACCATTTTTTTCAAAAGTTTCTTAATATCCTCATCATCAGTCTCCTTTTTATTGGGGCCTGATCTGTTAACAATGTCCAAATCCTTTATAGAAGATAATATTAACCTATAGGTTGATATTTTATTTTTATCTTTAGATTTTAGAGCATTTTTATATTCGTTTTCGATAGTCTGTTTTAATGACATAATTTTTTTTAATCTACTTTAAAGAAATAATTCTTCAAAAGAAAAATTGTTTTTTTACAATTTTATATTACATCTCTCTTGCGATAATAAGGCAATTATTGTATTAACCTTTAACTTATGAGTTGTAATTGAAGAAAAAAGCAAAAAAAACTAACTCAATAACAAAATCACAAATCAATACAGGCGTTTTAGTTCTTGAAAATAAAAAAGTATTTAAAGGAATTGGGATTGGATATCAAGGAGAAGCCACAGGTGAAGTTTGCTTTAATACATCCTTAACAGGCTATCAAGAAATCATTTCTGATCCTTCATATGCGGGTCAAATTATCAACTTTACCTTTCCTCATATAGGAAATGTTGGGACCAATAAAGAGGATCATGAGTCTGATAAAATATGGGCAAAAGGAGTAATAATTAACTCAGAAATAACCTCGCCCTCAAACTATAGATCTTTTTTACATTTAGACTCTTGGCTAAAAAAAAATAAAATTGTTGGAATTACTGGCTTAGACACCAGAAGCCTAACAAGTTTTATAAGAGACAAAGGCGCCCCCAAAGGTACTATTAGTTATTCAAAAAAAGGAAAATTTAATATTAATAAATTGACCAACTCTACAATAAAATGGAGTGGATTAAAAAATCTTGATCTTGCAGAAGTAGTTTCAACCCAGAAAAATTATATTTGGAAAGGTCTTAAAACATGGAAAAAAGAAATTGGATATAAAAAAAATAACAAGAACTCATTTCATGTTGTTGCAATTGATTATGGGATTAAAAAAAACATCTTGAGATATTTCTCTGACTTCAACTGTAAAGTTACAGTTGTCTCCTGTAAAACTAGTGCTCAAAAAATATTAAGTTTGAAACCAAATGGAATATTTTTATCAAATGGTCCTGGTGATCCAGCTGCAACAGGGAAATATGCTTTAGAAATTATTAATGATCTAATTAAAAATAATTTACCTATATTTGGTATTTGTTTAGGTCATCAGATTTTGGCATTAGCTTTAGGCGGCAAAACAAAAAAAATGAAGTTAGGACATAGAGGTGCGAACCATCCTGTTAAAAATTTAGTTCATGACAAAGTTGAGATTACCAGTCAAAATCATGGTTTTGTAGTAGTTGAAGAAACTTTACCAAAAAAAATTGAAGTAACTCATAAATCTCTTTTTGATAATACTATTGAAGGAATAAAGCTTAAAAATAAACCAATATTTTCAGTTCAATATCATCCAGAGTCTAATCCTGGACCCCAAGATAGTGTTTATTTGTTTCAAGAATTTATTAACAACATGAAAAAAAATGCCAAAAAGAAAAGATATTAAAAAAATATTAGTTGTAGGAGCTGGTCCAATAATTATAGGACAAGCATGTGAATTTGATTATTCAGGGACACAAGCATGTAAAGCTCTTAAAGATGAGGGTTATAAAGTAGTCTTAATAAATTCAAATCCTGCAACAATTATGACTGATCCAGATGTTGCGGATAAAACTTATATTGAACCAATTACACTAGATGTATTAGAAAAAATTCTAAAAAAAGAAAAACTTGATGCAATTCTACCGACAATGGGTGGTCAAACTGCACTTAACCTTGCAATGGAAGCAGAAAAAAAAGGAATTCTAAAAAAATACAAAATTGAATTAATAGGAGCAAATTCTAAGGCAATTTCTAATGCAGAGGATAGAAAGAAATTTAGAAAAAACATGATAGATATTGGTTTAGATTTACCAAAATCAGAAATCGTAAATAATAATAATCAAGCAGCAAAAGTATTAAAAAAAATTGGTTTACCTGCAATTATAAGACCTGCTTTTACACTTGGTGGGCTTGGTGGGGGAATAGCCAAAACAAGAAAAGATTATTTCAAGATTGTTAAAAATGGATTGCATGAATCTCCAGTAAGCCAAGTTCTTGTAGAGGAATGTTTAGAGGGCTGGAAAGAATTTGAGATGGAGGTTGTAAGAGATAAGAAAGATAACTGCATAATTATTTGCTCGATTGAAAATATAGATCCAATGGGAATTCATACGGGTGACTCGGTAACAATTGCACCAGCTCTTACACTTACAGATAAAGAATACCAAGTAATGAGAAATGCATCTATTGCATGTTTGAGAAAAATTGGAGTTGAAACCGGAGGATCAAATGTTCAGTTTGCTATCAATCCTAAAAATGGTCGAATGGTTGTCATTGAAATGAATCCACGTGTATCAAGATCATCAGCACTTGCATCAAAAGCAACTGGATTTCCAATTGCGAAAGTAGCTGCAAAATTAGCAGTTGGTTATACTCTGGATGAATTAAAAAATGAAATAACTAAAGTTACTCCTGCATCATTTGAACCAAGTATAGATTATGTAGTGACTAAAATTCCAAGATTTACATTTGAAAAATTTTCTACTTCTCCTGCAACTTTAGGGACATCAATGAAATCAGTAGGTGAGGCAATGGCTATTGGAAGAAACTTTAAAGAATCTTTACAAAAGGCTTTGGTATCTCTTGAAACTGGTTTTTCAGGTTTAGACAGAATTTTTGATTTAAATAAAAATCAAATTGAAAAGAAACTTAAAGAAACTATTCCAAATAAGATATTGCTAGTCGCTGAAGCAATTAGAAAAAAAATGGACTTAAAGAGAATATATAATTTATCTAAAATTGATCCTTGGTTTTTAGAACAAATTAAAGAAATAGTTGATTGTGAAACACAAATAAAAATTAAAGGACTTCCTAGGGATTTTTCAGAATTTAATAGAATAAAATCGATAGGATTTTCAGATAAAAAACTTTCAGAATTAACCAAAACTTCTGAAGAAATTGTTAGAAGAAAAAGATCAGCACTTAAAATACTTCCAGTTTATAAAAAAGTAGATACTTGTGCAGCTGAATTCAAATCTTTCACTCCTTATATGTACTCAACTTACCAGAGAAATTTTTCAATTAACTCAGAATGTGAAGCTGATCCATCCAATAAAAAAAAAATAATTATTCTTGGAGGAGGACCAAATAGAATTGGTCAAGGAATTGAGTTTGATTATTGCTGTTGCCAGGCAAGTTTTTCATTAAAAGACGCAGGTTTTGAGACTATAATGGTTAATTGTAACCCTGAAACAGTATCAACAGACTATGATACGAGTGATCGATTATATTTTGAACCTTTAAAAGAAGAATACGTTTTTAATTTAATTAAAAAAGAGCAAGAAAAAGGAAATCTAATAGGCGTAATAGCTCAGTTTGGTGGCCAAACTCCAATTAAACTTGCTAAATTTTTACATGAAAACAAGCTTCCAATTTTAGGGACTCAATATACTTCTATTGATTTAGCAGAGGATAGAGACCGATTTAGAAGTTTATTAAATAAATTAAAACTTAAGCAGGCGGAGAGTGGAATTGCAAAGACATTTAATCAGGCAATAAAAATTGCAGATAAAATAGGATTGCCATTAATGGTAAGACCTTCCTATGTTTTAGGTGGAAGAGCAATGGAAATTGTTCATGAAAAAAATCAGCTTAAAAAATTTGTTGAAGAGGCATTTAAAGCCGCAGAGGAAAATCCAATTTTGATTGATAAATTTATCGATCATGCAATGGAAGTAGATGTAGATGCCATATCAGACGGAAAACAGGTTCACGTTGCAGGAATTATGCAACATATTGAAGAGGCTGGAATCCATTCAGGAGACTCGGCTTGTAGCCTACCCCCTGTATCAATTAAACCTTATCTTCTTAAAGAAATAGAAAATCAAACTAAAAAACTTGCTATAGCTTTAAATGTAAAAGGTTTCATGAACATACAGTTTGCAATTAAAAAAGATGAAATTTATGTGATTGAAGTAAATCCTAGAGCAAGTAGAACAGTACCTTTTGTGTCAAAAGCAAAAGGATTGCCTCTAGCTAAAATTGCATCAAGAGTGATGGCTGGTGAAAAGTTATCTAAGTTTAATTTAAAAGATAAATCTAAAGGTATGCATGCAGTTAAAGAAGCTGTATTTCCATTTAATAAATTTCCAAACAGTGACTTATTGTTGGGACCTGAAATGAAGTCCACTGGAGAAGTTATGGGATTTGATAAAAATTTTGGAATGGCTTTTGCCAAAAGTCAAATCGCAGCAGCTAACTCATTACCAAAACAAGGATTAGCTTTTATTTCTCTCAAAGATAGTCACAAGGATGAAGGAATAGATTTAGCTAAAGAACTTCTTAAACTAAAGTTTACATTATGTGCAACTAGAGGAACTGCAGAATATATTCGAAAGCATGGGATGAAATGTAAAATTATAAATAAAGTAAGCACTGGATCACCTCACATAGTAGATGTTTTAGACTCTAAAAAAATTGCATTAGTAATAAATACTGGGGGCGGAAATAGTGAGCATCGATTAAGCGATGCAATAGCTTTAAGAAGAGCAACACTAAAAAATAAAGTTCCTTATTGTACCAATATGTCTACTGCTCAAGCATGTTTAGAAGCAATTAGATCGCTAAAAACAAAAAAATTAGAGGTGACCTCTCTTCAGGACGTTTAAGAATTTACTTTCCAATCAGTTTCAAAGGTAACATAATTTACTTGAATACATCTTCTTTCTTTAACAATCTTTTTCTTCTCCATACCATGCCATGTGTTTGGACCACTGGTAAAAAGATAGCCATAATTATGTTTGTAAGGAAGTGTCTTAACCTTCTCTAATTTTTCATTGTAAAAATCAGTTCCTAAATCTTCAGATTCATTTGTTTTATTAACAAATATTAAGCCTGACATAAGTTTTTCTTTTATATCGCAATGAGGTTTTAACCAAAAACCCTCTCGGTCACATATAACCTCGACCCTAACATATGAATTAGATAAATCTTTATTTATCATTTTAGAAATTGTTTCATATATTTCTTTAGACTGAAGTTCATTTATAAATTTTACTAAATTTGGAAATTGAGATGAGTTTTCTTTATTAATAAAACATCTAAACTTTATCGCTTGTCCGCCTGAAGCTATACCTTTTCTAAATTCTGCAGCTCCACCATCTATTGCTCTTGTTCCATCATAATTAAGATTATGTTTACTGACATCAGGAATTTCAGCTTTAACTATTTCGTCAATTGCTCCTTCTGACAAAGCATCACTATACTCCCAATGATCAAAGGGGAAATGATGTTGTTTTGAATTATTTTTAATTGAATTTAAAAATGACATTATGATTTAATTTTTTCTTTAATAATTTTTGCTACTCTATTCGTTTCATCTAATTTTTGATAGTTCCAATTTTCAATTTCTTCACCTAAGTTTCTAGTAATATTTAATTCTCTGAATAATTTTCTAAAATTTTGAAATCTGACGTCTTTTCTTTTTGGTAAAATATTAGCAACATAAATTGGTTTTCCAGTCAAAGCGGCTTCAGATATCATCGAACTAGAGTCACATGTAACAACAATATTTTCCGAAATTGCTAAAGCTGAAAGATAAGCTTTTTTATCAACATTCATAATCACAGTGTGATTTTCTCCAAAAAACTCTTTTGCATAATGTATAGTATTTAAAGGTGTTCTCATTGAAGGTATGACCACAAGTTGAAAATTATGTTTTTTCAATAATTTGTAAAAAATTGAAAAGATATGCTTCATATTTTTTGTTGAGTAGTCATAATATTTTGTAGGACCACCCATTATCAAACACCAAACTTTTCTATTATCCTGTTTGATATATGGATTTAAATAACTTCTATTTTCTTCAATTTCATTTTCCGTTAAATAGTGAATTGCGCCTTTTGTTTTAATTACATTTGTACCACTTATTCCATCATGTTCGGGAGCAACAATAAAATCAAAATGATTAAAATCCACCTTTGGATCTTGAATATGAATATTTAAAACTTTTTTTTTTGAAATACTTTTTAAATGGATTGAGGGAATCACACTTTTTCTCCCACATGAAATAATTATATCGAAATCAGACTCGTTTATTTTTTTATAAACGTTTTGTGATACTGGTGTTAATTTTGGTGTAAAAATTTTCCAAAAATTATTTAGTTCAACCTTGTGGTGTGTAAAATCAATATCTAAGGCTTTTGCTAAACCTTCTACCTGGCTTATCATGCCATGCATTCCTTGAGTTAATAATAAACCTTTTAATTTAGACATTAATCACTATATAGCTTTCATATGAGTCAAAATCCAACTAAACACACAAAAGTGTTAATAATTGGATCTGGTCCAGCCGGATACACAGCAGCAGTTTATGCGGCTCGAGCAATGTTAAATCCAATTTTAGTTTATGGTTCTGAACCTGGTGGTCAATTAACAACAACTACTGATGTTGAAAATTTTCCAGGATTTGCTGAAGTTATTCAAGGTCCGTGGTTGATGGATCAAATGAAAGAACAAGCAAAAGCAGTTGGAACTGAAATGATTGAAGATCATATTGGTTCGGTAAATTTAAAATCTACTCCGTTTGAAGCTATTGGCGATAGTGGGCAAAAATATACTGCTGATAGCATAATTATTTCTACAGGGGCTCAGGCCAGATGGTTAAATCTGAAATCTGAACAAGAATTTAGAGGATTTGGTGTTTCTGCGTGCGCTACGTGTGATGGTTTTTTCTTTAAAGATAAAGAAGTAGCAGTTGTTGGAGGAGGCAATGCAGCTGTTGAAGAAGCAATGTTTCTTACAAAGTTTGCATCCAAAGTTAAATTAATTCATAGAAGAGATAGTTTGAGAGCTGAAAAAATGCTTCAAAAAAAATTAATGGAAAATAAAAAAATAGAAATTATTTGGGACACTGTTGTTGAAGACGTATTAGGAGATCAAGAGCCTAAAAATGTTAAAGGAATTAAAATTAAAAATTTAAAAACAGATAAAACTGGAGAATTAAAACTAGATGGATTATTTATCGCTATAGGACATGATCCAGCAACTTCACTATTTAAAGATCAACTCAAGATGGATAACGAGGGGTATTTAATTACTAAACCAGATTCTACTGAAACAAATATTCCTGGAGTTTATGCTGCGGGAGATGTAAAAGACAAGACATTTAGACAAGCCGTTACAGCTGCAGGAATGGGTTGTATGGCAGCATTAGAAGCCGAAAAATTCCTATCTCACTAATTCGAGATTAAAAATAATAACTGATAGAAAGGTAAACGTAATGAAAGATAAGGTATTATTAACTGGAATAAGTGGATGGATAGCAAAACATACAGCTATAGAATTATTAAATAAGGGTTATGAAGTATTAGGAACTGTTAGAAATAAAGATTTAATCGATCAAACTAAAGAAACTATAAAAAAACATGCGCCAATCAAAAAATTATCTTTTATCGAATTAGATCTTTTAAAAGATGATGGCTGGGATGAAGCTGCAAAAGGATGCAAATACATTTTTCATATTGCCTCCCCATTTCCAATGAAAGTTTCAAGAGATAGAGAATTTTTGTTACCTGTTGCAGTAGACGGAACTTTAAGAGTTTTAAATGCTGGTATAAATGCTGGAGTTGAACAAATAATTAAAACATCTTCAATTGTTGCCATGTTTAGAAAGCCTAATAGAAGCAATCCTTATACATTTGGTGAAAATGATTGGACCGATGAAAATTGGATAGAAGGAGTTAATGATTATTTTTTATCAAAAACAAAAGCTGAAAAAGCTGCTTGGGAATTAATGGAAAGCAAAGGATTAAAAAGTAAGTTAACTACTATTAATCCAGGTGGAGTATTTGGTGATGCTTTAGATAAAAAAGGTGGAACCTCAATAGAATATGTTAGACAATTTTTGAAAGGAAAATTTCCTGGAGCACCTAAATTTGCTGTTTTAATTTCTGATGTCAAAGATATAGCTAAAGCTCATGTTGCATGTATTGGTAATAATAAAGTTGGTGGAAGAAGATTAATTGTTGGAAAAGAAGTTAAAAAGTTAGTCGAGTTGTCTCAATTAATGGCAGAAGCAATGCCCGAGTATGCAAAAAAAACTTCCTAAAAAAGAATTGCCGAATTTTATGGTTAAATTAATTAGTTATATTGACTCAAGTGCTAAAATGATGATTCCTGATCTTGGTATTTTAATGCAAACTGATACGTCTTATGCAGAGGAATTGTTAGGATTTAAATTTAAACCAGCAAAAGATTGTATAACTGAGAACGCTAAATCAGTTGTTCAATTAGGATTAGTTTAAACTTTTGCAAAAATTAGAAATTTTATCCATTGCTTTCTTAAGATTATCCATTGATGTTGCGTAAGAAATTCTGAAAAAGCCTTCTAAACCAAATGCAGAACCCTGGACTACAGCAATCCCACTATTCTCTAATAATGATTGAACAAAATCAGTATCAGATTTAATTTCATTACCATTAGGATCTTTTTTGCCCATTAAACCTTTGCAACTTGGGAAAACATAAAACGCTCCATCTGGATTTAGGCATTCAATTCCATCTATTGCATTTAAAGCATTAACCACAAAATCTCTTCTCTCCTGAAAAGAGTTTGCTCTTTCCTTTATAAAGTCTTGTGTTCCACTTAGTGCCTCAACTGCAGCCGCTTGGCTAATGGAAGAAGGATTAGTTGTTGATTGTGATTGGATTTTAGCAATAGCTTTAACAATGTCTTTTGGACCAGCTGCATACCCTATTCTCCAGCCTGTCATTGAGTAAGCTTTACTTACACCATTCATTGTAAGCACTCTATCTTTTAAACTATTAATTTGAGCAATTGTAAAAAATTTAAAACCTTCATAAGTCACGTGCTCATAAATATCATCGCTCAAAATATACACATGATTATGTTTTTCTAAGATAGCTGCGATTGCTTTGATATCTTGCTCTGAATAACATGCTCCAGTTGGGTTTGAAGGAGAATTAAGAATAATCCATTTAGTTTTTGGAGTTATAAATTTTTCAAGATCAATTGGATTTATTTTAAAACCTTGTTTTTCATCACATTCCATTATCACTGGTTTTCCTCCAGCTAATAAAACCATATCTGGGTAAGAAACCCAATAAGGAGCAGGAACTATAACTTCATCACCTTCGTTTAATGTGGCCATCATTGCATTATAAATTACATGCTTACCACCAGCACCAACTGTAATTTGATCAGTTGTATAATCTAAATTATTTTCTTTTTTAAATTTTTCTACAATCGCTTTTTTCAATGCTGGAGTACCATCTACTGCCGTGTATTTTGTATCACCATCGTTAATAGCTTTTATAGCTGCTTGCTTAATGTTATCTGGAGTATCAAAATCTGGTTCCCCTGCACCTAATCCAATAACATCTTTTCCTGCAGCTTTTAATTCTCTTGCTTTTTGAGTAACAGCAATAGTAGGTGATGGTTTAATCTTCTTTAAACTGTCTGATATTATGCTCATTGAAATATAAATAAATTCTACTACGTTGTTTAATATATGGAAAATACTTATCAAGATTTAATTACAGATATTCAGAGTAAAAATCCCAAAATAGGTGGAAAACTAGAGGGTGGAAAAAAATTCAAAATTAAATCTGATTTTAAACCTGCTGGTGATCAGCCTGAAGCAATAAAAAAATTAGTAAATGGTGCTAACAAAGATCAATTTAATCAAGTTTTACTTGGTGTAACAGGATCTGGAAAAACTTTTACAATGGCTAAAGTAATTGAAGCTACTAATAGACCTGCCTTGATTTTAGCTCCAAACAAAACTCTTGCTGCTCAACTTTATGGGGAAATGAAAACCTTTTTTCCAGACAATGCTGTTGAATATTTCGTTTCATACTATGACTATTATACTCCAGAGGCTTATGTGCCGAGATCAGACACATATATAGAGAAAGAAGCCTCTATAAATGAACAAATTGATAGAATGAGGCACTCAGCAACTAGATCTCTTTTGGAAAGAGATGATGTTTTAATTGTAGCAAGTGTTTCGTGTATCTATGGATTAGGTTCAGTTGAAGCTTACAGTAAAATGACGCTAACTCTTCAAAAAAATTATGACTACAACAGAGAAGAAATAATCAAATCTCTAGTTGCTCTACAATATAAAAGAAATGATCAAAATTTTTATAGAGGAACATTTAGAGCAAGAGGAGAATATTTAGAAATATTTCCTTCACATTTAGAAGATAGAGCTTGGAGACTTTGTCTATTTGGAGATAAATTAGAACAGATAGAAGAGTTTGATCCGTTAACTGGTGATAAAGTAAGAGAATTAAGTTTAGTAAAAGTTTATGCAAATAGTCACTACATCACTCCTAAGCCTACAATCGAACAAGCAGTAATTAATATAAAAAAAGAATTAGAAGTAACTTTAAAGAAACACCGTGCTGAAAATAAATTATTAGAAGCACAGAGATTAGAAGAAAGAACTAAATTTGATCTTGAAATGATTGAAGCCACAGGTTCTTGTGCTGGTATTGAAAACTATTCAAGGTTTTTGTCAGGAAGAAAACCAGGAGAGCCTCCTCCCACCCTTTTTGAATACTTTCCAGATAACACTTTAATATTTGTAGATGAGTGTCACGTTACAGTGCCTCAGCTTAATGGAATGTATAAAGGTGATAGATCAAGAAAAAGTACTTTAGCAGAATACGGTTTTAGACTTCCTTCATGCATGGATAATAGACCATTAAAATTTGAAGAATGGGATTTAATGAGAACTCAAACTGTATTTGTTTCCGCAACTCCTGGGCCATGGGAACTAGAACAAACAAAAGGTCAGTTTATAGATCAGGTAATTAGACCAACAGGATTAATTGATCCTCCTGTAGAAATAAGACCTGCAAAAAATCAAGTGGATGATTTAATGCATGAATGTAAAAGAGTTATAGAAAATAATCATAGAGTATTAGTAACAACACTCACTAAAAAAATGGCTGAAGATTTAACCGAATATCTTCATGAGAACGGTATAAAGGTAAGGTACCTCCACTCAGATATTGATACATTAGAAAGAATTGAAATCATGAGAGATCTAAGAATGGGTGTATTTGATGTTTTAGTTGGAATTAACTTATTAAGGGAGGGATTAGATATTCCTGAATGTGCTTTAGTTGGAATTTTAGATGCTGATAAAGAAGGTTTTTTAAGATCTGAAACATCTTTAATTCAAACTATAGGAAGAGCAGCAAGAAACGTTGATGGTAAAGTAGTTTTATATGCAGACAAGGAGACGAAAAGTATAAAAAAAGCAATTGCAGAAACTGATCGAAGAAGAAAAATTCAGTTAGCTTACAATAAGAAACACAAGATAGATGCAAAATCGGTAAAAAAAGAAATCAGTGATATTCTTGAAAGTGTGTATGAGAAAGACTACGTCAAAATAAGTGAAGGATCTAATGTCGGAGGAAATCTTAAAAAACACCTTAAAGCCCTAGATAAAAAAATGAAAGAGTCAGCATCTAATTTAGAGTTTGAAGAAGCTGCTAAAATACGAGATGAGATAAGAAAATTAGAAAGCACTGAATTAGAAATTACATTAAATCCAAAAATAAGGCAGTATGATGTAAAAAATAAGCTTTATCCTAAAGGTAGATCAACTATGGGTATGCCAGGAACTAAAGTTACAAAAAAAAGAGATAAGAAATGGAAGCACGGAAAATAATTATTACTGGTGGAGCTACTCGAATGGGTGCTGCAATTGCAAGAAAGTTATCTGGTCCAAATATTGAAATCTTAATCCATTATAATAAATCAAAATTAAAAGCAGAAAAATTAAAAAAAGAGTTATCTAGCAAAGGCACAAAAGTATACTTAGTTAAAGGTGATTTAAGCAAAGAAGCTGATATAAAAAAAATAATTAAATTTGCAAAATCGAAACTAAAAAATTTTGATTGTCTTGTTAACAATGCCTCCTTATTTGAAAATGATAAATTAGAAAATTTTTCATTGGATAGTTGGAGTAAGCATTTAAGAACCAATTTAAGAGCGCCTGCACTATTGACGAAAGAATTTGCTAAAAATGTTAAAGGCAAAAATAATAATATTATAAATATTATTGATCAAAGAGTGTTCAAATTAACTCCTTACTTTTTTTCATACACTCTTAGCAAAACTGGTTTGTATACTTTAACAAAAACTAGCGCTATGAGTTTAGCTCCAAATATAAGAGTAAACGCAATTGCACCTGGACCCACTATAAAAAATCAAAGACAGTCTGAAAAACATTTCAAAAAGCAATATTTAGCAACACCTCTTAAAAGACAAGTTGATGTGCAACAAATATGTAATGCTGTTGACTTTTTTATTAAAAATATATCTATTACTGGTCAAGTTTTGGCTATTGATAGTGGTCAAAATCTTAACTGGCAAACACCAGATGTAATGGGTAAAGAATGAAAAAGAACAATTTAAAAATTGTCAAAATAGATAAAAATAAAAGCTTATTTAATTATGAGAAAAAAATCCTAATTAACGAATTAATCTTGGATTTAAAACTTGGTTATTACGATTTTGAAAAAGAAAAACCACAAAAAGTTAAATTTAGTCTTGAAATAGACTATGAAGACAAAAAACCTTCAAGCGATAAAGATATCAAATCCATTGTTAATTATGGAACTATAGTAAAATTAATTACGAAACTTGTAAAAAAGAAACATTATAACTTCCTAGAAACTTTAGCGGAAGCTGTTTTTGACGAATTATTTAAAGACAAAAGGATTGCTAAAATAATGTTGAAAATTGAAAAATTAGAAATTTTAAAACAGTGTTCATCTGTTGGTATTCAAATTACCAAAAAGAGAAGCCATGATAAGCTCTGAAATAGGAAAAGAAGTAATTAAAAAAGAGCTACCTCTAGTCCCAAAACTTCCAGGCGTATACAGAATGCTTAATGAAAAGAATGAAATTCTTTATGTTGGTAAAGCAAAAAATTTACCGAATAGATTAAAGAGTTATGTTACAGAAAAAAATCATATAATTAGAACTGAACGAATGTTGTCTCAAACAAGAAAATTAGAGATAACAACAACATCTAATGAAAGTGAAGCTTTATTACTAGAAGCAAATTTAATTAAAAAACATAAACCAAAATTTAATATCCTTTTACGTGATGATAAGTCATTTCCATTTATATTTATTGGTAATAAAGATAAATGGCCTCAAATAAAAAGACATAGAGGAAAAAAAACAAAAGAAGGTTTTTACTTTGGACCTTTTGCCTCTGCTGGTTCAGCTAATTGGACAATTAAAATGATACAAAAAATTTTTCATTTAAGAGTTTGTGATGACACTGTTTTCAAAAACAGAGAAAGACCTTGTATTTTATATCAAATAAAAAGATGTTCTGGACCTTGTGTAGGATATGTAAAAAAAGAGGAATACAATCAAACAGTAGAAGATGCTATTGAATTTGTTTCAGGCAAATCTAGGAAAATTCAAAAAAATCTTTCTAACCAAATGGAAAAGGCAAGTGAGGATCTTGATTTTGAAAAAGCTGTAATTTTAAGAGATAGAATTAAAGCATTAAACATCATTCAATCTTCACAGAGAATTAATGAAGCAAACTTAGTTGAGGCAGATGTTATCGCTGGATATAAAGAATCTGGAAAAACTTGTATTCAAGTATTTTTTTATAGATCAAAACAAAATTGGGGCAATCAAGCTTTTTTCCCTAAACACGATCCAGATGAAAAGTTTAGTGAAATCCTTAATTCATTTGTTTCTCAATTTTATGAAAATAAAAGTGTTCCTTCATCGGTTATCCTTTCAGAAGAAATAAAGGAAAAAGCACTAATTGAAAAAACACTGACACAAAAAGAAGGTAAACAAATAAATATTTCAGTAGCGAAAAAAGGATCAAAACTAAAAGTAATTAATCAAGCAATTAAAAACGCAAAGGATAGTCTAAATAGAAAACTTTATGAAAGTCAGAATAATAAAGAATTGTTCGATGCGGTAGCTAAAAAATTTAATTTAGAAACCAATATAAATTTAATCGAGGTTTATGATAATAGTCATATTCAAGGCACAAATAGTGTTGGTGCTTTAATAGCCTACGGCAATGAAGGCTTTATCAAAAAAAGATATAGAAAATTTAATATTAAGCATAAAAAAAATGAGCAAGATGATTATGGAATGATGAGAGAGGTATTAAATAGAAGGTTCAAAAGAGCAGTTCAAGAAAAAGATAATTACCTTGCTTTTCCAGATTTAGTCTTAGTAGATGGGGGAAAAGGTCAATATTCAGTAGCTAGAGAGAGTCTTAATGAATTAGGACTTCACGACATTCCAATTATTGCAATAGCAAAAGGTAAATTTAGAAATAGTGGAAATGAAACTTTTTTTCACAATGGCAAAGAATATAAATTTTCAAGAAATGACCCTACCCTATTTTTTCTTCAAAGAATAAGAGATGAATCACATAGATTTGCTATAAGCGCTCACAGAGCAAAGAGAAAAAAAGGTATCAGCAAGTCTCTGTTAGATCAAATAGAGGGAATTGGAGCTATAAGAAAAAGAGCTTTATTGAACCATTTTGGATCTGCAAGATCGGTTGAGTCTGCTAGCTTAGATGAAATAAAATCTGTAGAAGGTGTTGAAGAAAAAGTAGCAAAAAAGATATATAACTTTTTTCACGAATAATTATGCTAAAAAAAATTCCAAACATATTAACGATAGGGCGAATAATAATTGTTCCTTTTTTTGTTTTGGCTTTTTATCTTCCAGGATTTTATGGTGATCTTACTGCTTTAATATTATTTATTATTGCATCATTTACAGACTTTTTAGATGGTATGTTGGCTAGAATGTTTGGAGTAGAGTCAAAACTGGGTGAATTATTAGATCCTATAGCTGATAAAATCATTGTTGCTACAGCATTAATACTTCTGGTTATGGATGGAACAATCAGAAATTATGAGGTGATTGCAGCAATCATAATTCTGACAAGAGAAATTTTAATTTCAGGTTTGAGAGAATTTTTAGCAAAGGGAAAAATAAAACTTCCTGTTTCAAACCTTGCTAAACTTAAAACAGTATTACAAATGGTATCGATAGCTCTTTTATTATCTGGAGATACTGGAAATAAAATAATTAATTTCCAAGATTATAATGCTCAAACTATAGGTATAATTCTTTTATGGTTATCCGCTGCTTTAACACTTTTTACTGCATATGATTATATGCGAAAAGGTATTGATCACGCTATGTCTGAGGACAATAAAGACTAAGCTGCTTTTTTCTTCCTAACTAATGCCTGATAACTTTCATTCAAATCAATAATAGTATCACAAACTTTAAATTGATTTTCAGCAATACAAGATACTGGAGTTACCTCTGCTGCTGTTCCTGTTAAAAAACATCCAACAAAATTAGGTAATTCAGTAGGACTAATTTTTCTTTCATGCACTTTTATATTTTTTGATTTTGCAATTCCAATTACGGTTCTTCTTGTAATACCATCTAAAAAAGAATCTGGTATTGGAGTATGAATTTCTCCATTTTTATCTTTGAAAAAAATATTTGCACCAGTTGCTTCAGCAATATTTCCTTCGTGATCAAGCATTAAAGAATCTGTATATCCTTGCTTTTCTGCCTCATGTTTTGAGAGTGTACAAATCATGTAAAGACCTGACGCCTTTGTATCCCATGGTATTGTATTAGGCGCTGGTCTTCTCCAATTTGAAATATTTAATCTTATTCCTTCTACTTTAAGTTTAGGATCAAAATATGATCCCCATTCCCATGTTGCAATCGCAACATGTATTTTTGTTTGTTGTGCAGAAATAGCCATCATCTCACTACCTCTCCAAGCAACAGGTCTCACATAACCATTTTCTACTTTTTGGGTTGCTATAATTTTATTGGATGCATTATTGATTTCTTCTTCTGTATATGGAATTTCAAAACCCATTCTTCTTGCAGAATGAAAAAATCTAGCTGTGTGCTCTTCTAATTTAAAAATTGAACCATCATAAACTCTCTCACCCTCAAATACACAACTGGCGTAGTGCATACCATGGCTTAAAACATGTAGTTTAACGTCAGCCCAATCAACTAATTCGTTGTTGTACCATATTTTTCCAGATCGCTTGTCGTAAGGTATCATGTGTGAAAATTTTTTTAATTTATAAATGAAAAATATCTTTGTATCTTTAATATGTCAATATAACTTACCTATTATGAAAGAACTTTTATATTTAAAAGATGACCAGCTTAAAGATCTAATTGAAAAACTATTCGTAAGCTATAGAGAAACCTTTTCTGACTCTAAAAAAATATTAGATAGATATTCAATTGGTTTAGCACACCATAAAGTAATTCATTTACTGTCAATGTATGAGGGGATCTCAATTTCTGAGCTACTTAAGAGATTAAAAGTAACAAAACAAAGCTTAAATCGTGTTCTCAAAGATTTGATTAAACTTGAAATCGTCATTTTTAAAAAAGATGACCAAGATACTAGAGTAAAGCATGTTTTTCTTAATGATAAAGGTAAAAAAATTTTTAATGAAATTTTCAATTTACAAAAAAAAAGAATTTATAATGCTTTGCTAAATTCAAGTTCTGAAGAAGTTATTAATTTTGATAATGTACTAAGTAAAATAATTAATGGATAAGTTTATTGCACATATACTAGTGGTTGATGATGATGATGGAATTAGATCTCTTGTAAAAAAGTATTTAAATGAAAATAAATTTTTAGTCACTACTGCTGAAAATGCAGAAAATGCATCAGAGAAAATAAAAATAATTAAGTTTGATTTAATAGTTTTGGATATCATGATGCCTGGTAAAAGTGGGCTTGAATTTTTAAAAGAAAATAAAAAAAAATTAGATACACCAGTTATACTTCTGACTGCTAGGGGTGAAGCAAGTGAAAGGGTTGAAGGGTTAGAGATTGGTGCTGATGATTATTTACCGAAACCATTTGAACCAAAAGAATTAATTCTAAGAATAAAAAATATATTAAATAAAACTATCAAAACGGATCAGAAAAGAGTTATAGAATTTGCAAATGTGAAAATTGATTTGACTAAACTTTTAATATTTAAAAGTGATAAAGAATTTAAAATTAATGCAACCGAAAAAACAATTTTAGAAAAAATGATTAACAACCCAGGTAAAACATTTTCTAGGGAAGATATTGGTAAATTAATTAATCTAGATAAAGAGAGATCAATAGATGTTATTATTACTCGGCTTAGAAAAAAAATTGAAATTGATCCAAAAAATCCAAAATTTTTACAGACAATAAGAGGTGCAGGATATGTTCTCTGGATTGAGTAATTACTTAAAAAAAATATTACCAAAAAGATTATTTTACAGAGCGCTTCTTATAGTTGCTATTCCAGTTTTAGTTTTGCAACTAGTAATTACAATTGTTTTTTTTGATAGCCTTTGGATCAAAACAAATAAAGGTATGACAAGAACCTTAGTAAATGAAATTAGTACATTTATTGAAGCCTATGGAAGTGAGCAAGAAAATAAACAAGAGTTGCTAGATCTTTTCTCAATATTTTTAGACTTAAACATTGAATTCATCAATAAAGAGAAATTACAAAATACAGATACCGAAAGATGGTTTAGTCCAATCGATAGAACCTTAAGAAGAGAGCTAAAATCTAAATTTGGATTAGATGAATACTGGTTTGATACAACAAGTTATCAAGAATTAATTGATTTAAGAATTAAATATGAAGATGGTTATTTTAAATTTTTAGTGCCTAAAGATAGAGTTGCAAGTTCTTCAGCAAGAATATTTGCACTTTGGATCACAGTACCTGCAATTATAATGGTTATCATTTCTCTTATATTTTTAAAAAATCAAACTAGACCAATTACAAATCTAGCTCGTGCGGCTGAAAGGTTTGGTAAGGGAGAAAATATTGAAGAGTTCAAACCTTCTGGAGCCCTTGAAATAAGACAAGCAGGACATGAATTTGATAAAATGAGAAAGAGAATTGAAAGACACTTAAATCAAAGAACAGAAATGTTATCTGGAATAAGTCATGATTTAAGGACACCCTTAACAAGGATGAAACTACAATTAGCTTTTATAAAAGATAAAGAAACTGTTAATAAATTGACTGAAGACATCAATGAAATGGAGAAAATGCTAAATGAATATTTGCAATTCACCAGTTCATCATATGTTGAAAAAGATGAAATGTTTAATCTATCTGAATTAATTTCGGAAGTTATTGAAAAATATAATAACGAAAATATTTCACAAAACTTAACACCAAGAATTTACTTTAACGGCAGGAAAAATTTAATTAATAGGTGTCTTAATAATCTAATTGATAATTCACTGAAATATGCAAATAAAGTTGAAATTAGCTTAAGTAAAAAAAATACAAACTTATTCATTATTATTGATGATGATGGTCCTGGAATACCAAAAAATGAGTATGAAAATGTATTTAAACCTTTCTATAAAATAGATAAGGGTCGAGCAGACACTAAATCAAGTGTTGGTCTTGGCTTATCAATTTCATCAGACATTATCAAATCTCATGGAGGAAATATAATGTTAGAAAAATCAAAAATGGATGGTTTAAGAGTTAAGGTTTTCTTGCCTGTTTAACTTTTTTATTTTTTGTTTTCTCAAGTTTATTTATTTTATTTTCAAGATTCTCAACACGTTTTGAGAGTACTTCAAACTCATCTTTACTTGTAAGTTTCATTTTAAAAACAAACTCATCTCTTTTAGATTTTAGGATATTAAATAATTCAGTAGTTAAGTCTTTTGAGGATACTAATCCCTGCTCTATTAATTTAGCAAACTTATCAATTATAAATTTAGAATTTTTCATATTTAAGATATACATTATAAGTATTATTAAAAATGTTCATTAATAATTTTGACCCAGTAGCCTTAGAAATATTTTCTTTAGAAATCAGATGGTATTCTTTAGCTTATGTATTTGGAATTATATTGGGCTGGATTCTCGCAAAAAAATTATTTATCCAAGACATAGAAGTTAAAAATAAATTTGATGATTATTTAACTTATTTAATTATAGGTATAATTTTAGGAGGAAGACTTGGTTATATTATTATATATAATTTAAGTTTTTATATAAATAATCCATTAGATATATTTAAAATTTGGCAAGGAGGAATGTCCTTCCATGGTGGTTTAATTGGAGTTATTTTCGCATCTATATTTTTCGCTAAAAAAAATAATCAGAACCCATTCTTATATTTAGATATTGTTGCTTTAGTAGCTCCAGTAGGATTATTTTTTGGACGAATAGCAAACTTTATAAATTCAGAGTTGTATGGAACTATAACCAATGTGCCCTGGGCAGTAACATTTGTTCAGGTAGATAATCTTCCCAGACACCCCTCGCAATTATATGAGGCACTATTAGAGGGTTTATTTTTATTTTTATTATTAATTTATTTTAAAAATAAATTTTCAAACAAACCTGGTTTGATTTCAGGACTATTTTTAATAATTTACTCAATTTTCAGATTTATTATTGAATTTTATAGAGTACCAGATGAACAGCTTGGTTATATACTTTTAAACTTAACGATGGGGCAAGTAGTAAGTTTAATATTTATAATATCAGGAGTAATATTATTTTATTTAAAATATGAAACTCGCTAAAACAAATAATTTACCATTAGATCAATTTATAAATTTTGCTCTTTACGATAAGGACAAAGGTTTTTATATGAAAAAAAATCCTTTTGGTGAAGATGGAGACTTTATTACTGCTCCCAATGTTACAAGATTATTTTCAGAAATTATCGCAATTTGGACGATTACTTTTTGGAAAAGCATTGGCTCCCCAAAAAAATTTAATTTGCTAGAACTGGGAGCTGGAAATGGTGAAATGATGAAAGTCATAGATGAGACACTTATAAATTTTCCAGAGTGTTACAATGCCTGCAGTTTTGTAATTCATGAAAAAAGTGATTTTTTATTAAATGAACAAAAAAAAAATTTAAATTCTAAAAAATTTTCATGGTTAAAAAACATTGAAAAAATTAACTCAAACCCAACAATTTTTTTAGCTAATGAATTTTTTGACGCCATACCAATCAAACAATTTTTTAAAAAAAAAGATAGTTGGTTTGAAAGATTTGTGAATTTAAGTGATCCAAACAAAGCTGAATTTAAAGATGAAAAAATTGATATAGAAACAATTGAAAAAGATCTTAATTTCGAAATATCAAAAGATCAGAGCGTTATAGAGTATTCACCAGATGCATTTAAATATTTAAGAACAATTTGTGACTTAATACAAAAAAATGATGGAGGAATATTAGTTATTGATTATGGTTATGCGGATAGCAAAATGCATGAAACTCTTCAGGCAGTGAATAATCACAAATATTCTAACGTTTTAGAAAATATTGGAGACTCTGATATTACTTATAATATAAACTTTCGTTCCTTTGAAAAATTTATAAATCAGTTCAAAGAAATTAATTCAATTTTTACAAATCAAAAAAAATTTTTAACAAATATGGGTATTCTTCAAAGAGCAGAAATAATCAGCAAAAATATAGCTTTTTCTAAAAAAGCAGATTTATTTTATCGAGTAAGACGTTTAATTGACGAAAATCAAATGGGTGAATTGTTCAAAGTCATGCTTGTAAAAAATAAGAGAAATAATTTTAAGACAGGTTTTCAAAATTGATAAAATCAAAAAAACTTTTGAAAATAAAAATAATTAAACATGGTTTTTTTAATAAAACTGGTGGTAAATCAAAAAAAATTTATAAAAGTTTAAACTGTGGTCCTGGATCTAAAGATAATCCCTCAGATGTAAAAAAAAATTTAAAAATAGTTAAAGAAAAGATAAAAAGCACCGCTAAAAGTATTTTTTTACTTCATCAAATACATAGTAATAAATTTGTTTATATTAATAAAAAAAATAAATTTATATCAAAACCAAAAGCAGACGCTGTAATTACAAACCAAAAAAATATACCAATTGGTGTTTTAACTGCTGACTGCGTGCCGATTTTAATCTGTGATGAAAGAACAAAATTAGTTGCAGCAATTCATGCAGGGTGGAAAGGCGCATACAAAGATATAATTAGCAAAGTAATCCAATTTATGATCAAAAAAGGATCTAATCCTAAAAATATTACTGCTGCTATCGGACCTGCTATCTCAGCTAAAAATTACGAAGTTAAACAAGATTTTAAAAGAAAATTTATAAAAAAGGATAAAAAAAATAATAAATTTTTTAAAATTAAGTACAAAAAGCTTTATTTTGATTTACCTAAATATGTAAAATCATGTCTTTTAAAGAATCAAATAAAAAATATTGAGTCTATTAATCTTGATACATTTGATATTAATAATAATTTTTTTAGTGCGAGGAGAGCGTTAAGTTTAAATCATGATGATTATGGTAGAAATATTTCAATAATTATGCTTAATTAGGCTTTTTGAATGAAATTATTATCCGGAAATAGCAACAAGCCATTAAGCAAGAATATTGCCAAATATCTAAAATCAAAATTAGTTAATTCAAGTATTAGAAATTTTTCTGATGGGGAAATCTATGTTGAAATTAATGAAAATATCAGAGGGAATAGTATTTTTTTAATTCAATCAATTTCATCACCTGCAAATGATAACCTAATGGAACTGCTATTATGCGTTGATGCGCTTAAGAGATCGTCAGCAAAGAATATTACAGCGGTTATCCCTTACTTTGGTTATGCTAGACAGGATAGAAAAGTTGCACCAAGAACATCAATATCAGCTAAGCTTGTATCGAATTTAATCACAAAAGCAGGGGCAGATAGAGTTGTCACTGTTGATTTGCATGCAGGTCAAATTCAAGGTTTTTTTGATATTCCAGTAGACAACTTGTTTGCAACACCTATTTTTGCAAGACATGTAAAAAAGAAGATAAAAAGTAAGAACTTAATTTGTGTAGCTCCAGACGTGGGTGGTACTGAGAGAGCTAGAGCGCTTGGAAAAATTTTAAACGTTGGATTGGCTATTGTAGATAAAAGAAGAGCAAAGCCAGGTCAATCTCAAGTAATGAATATTGTTGGAGATGTTAAAGGAAAAACTTGCATTATTGTTGATGATATAATCGACTCAGGTGGAACAATTGTAAATGCAGCTAAAGCTCTTAAAGATCGAGGAGCTAAAGAAGTATATGTGTATATAACTCATGGTGTACTCAGCGGTGAAGCTGTAAAAAAAATTAAAAATTCTGTAATTAAAAATTTGGTTATCACTGATACAATTGACAATATGAACAGAGTTAAAGGTGCTAAAAACATTGAGGTTCTGTCAATTTCTAGCCTTATGGGTGAAGCAATTAAAAGAATATCTAACTCAACTTCAGTATCAGATTTATTCAAATAAATACCTTGAGTTATTGAGGAACTTGAGCTAAAAACCCTTGTTTTTATGAATTCATTAGACGCTAACATCAGAACTACAAAAACTAAAGGTGAGCTTAATTCACTTAGGGATAACGGTAATGTACCTGCGATAATTTATGGTGGTGAAGCTCAAAATGAAAAGATTTCTATATCTAAAAAGGTACTTAAATCACTAATTGAAAAAGAAAATTTCTTATCAAGCATCATAACTTTAAATGTTGATGGCAAACCTCAAAAAGCTCTTCCAAGAGAAATAAAATATGACATTATTTCAGATGAGCCAATTCATGTAGACTTTCTAAGAATAGTCGCAGGAATAAAAGTTAGAATTGAAGTTCCAGTAAAATTTTTAAATCATGAAAAATCTCCTGGTTTGAAAAGAGGCGGGGTTTTAAACATTGTAAGAAGAAAAGTTGAACTAAAATGTCCAAGCGAAAAAATTCCTGAAAATCTTGTAATAGATCTTGATGGAGTTGATATTGGAGAAAGTTTTAAGATTTCTTCTATAAATCTCGACAGTGATGTTACTCCTACCATTCAAGGTAGAGATTTCGTAATCGCAACCCTAGCAGCCCCTACTGTTATGAAAGAGCCTGAAAAACCTGCGGAAGCTGAGGCGGCTGAAGGAGAAGGTGCTGAAGGAGCAGAAGCGGCGGCGGCTGAAGGTGGAGATAAACCAGCAGCTGAAGGTGATAAAAAAGAAGGTGAAGATAAAAAACCTGCTGAAGAAAAAAAATAAGTTAATTAAAATTGAATTTTATCCTCCATTATTAATATTTTATGCTTCTACTTGTAGGATTAGGCAATCCAACCCCAGATAGTGAAAACAATAGGCACAATATTGGTTTCAAAATTATAGATGCAATAAATAAAAAATTTGGACTATCAAAACAAAAACCAAAATTCAAAGGACTTCTTACGACTGGCAATGTAGGAGACCAAAAAGTTTATGCTATTAAACCTTTAACATTTATGAATAATTCTGGAATTTGTATTAGAGAATTAATTGAATATTTTAAAATAGATGCTGAGGATGTTATCGTTTTTCATGACGATCTGGACGTAGAATTTGGAAAAATAAAAGCAAAATTTGGCGGTTCTGATGCGGGACATAACGGAATTGCATCAATAGATAAATTTATTGGTAAAGATTATTCAAGAGTGCGAATAGGAATTGGTAAACCAAAAGATAAAATGGAAGTTAGTGATTTTGTTCTTCAAAATTTTGATGAGGATGAAATGCTTGGATTGGAAAAAATTACAAATAACATTACAGATTCTATATCAATACTTATCGACAAAAAATTAGATTTATTCTCTAGCACTGTAAACAATAAATAATGAGCTTTAAATGTGGAATTGTTGGTTTACCTAATGTGGGTAAATCTACACTCTTCAATGCTCTTACAAACTCAAGCAAAGCCCAAGCTGCAAATTTTCCATTTTGTACGATAGATCCCAATGTGGGAATGGTCCCTGTTCCAGATGAAAGATTGAGTAAATTATCAGAAGTTTCAAAATCAAAAAAAACAATAAATACAACTATTTCATTTGTGGATATAGCTGGTCTTGTGAGGGGTGCATCTAAAGGTGAAGGGTTAGGCAATAAATTTCTGTCTCACATAAGAGAAGTTGATGCAATTATTCATATGATTAGATGCTTTGACTCAGATGATATTCAAAATGTTAATCCTGACGTTGACCCAATAAGAGATCTTGAGATCATTGAAACTGAAATGATGTTGGCTGACCTAGAATCTATCCAAAAAAGACTTGAAAAAAATAATAAGAAAAATGTAGACGAAAATCAGCTTAAGATTTTAGAGATTGCATTAGACTGCATTAATAATGATAAAGATATATCAATATTAAATTCTCAATTCGACACAAAACAACTTAATCAAAGTGGCCTTTTATCAATAAAACCAAAGATTTTTGTTTGCAATGTAGATGAGCAAAGCGTACAGGATGGAAATAAATATACTAAAAACTTTATCGAAAAATTTGGAAAAGAGAACACTCTGATTGTTTCTGCAGACATAGAAAACCAAATAAATGAATTAGCAGAAGATGAAAAAAAAAATTATATGGATATGATTGGTTTAAAAGACACAGGTTTAAGTATGTTAATTCGAAAGGGCTATAAAATATTAGAACTTGATACGTATTTTACTTCTGGACCTGAAGAAACAAGGGCTTGGACTATACAAAAAAATTGCACTGCTCCCAAAGCTGCAGGAGAAATTCATACAGATTTTGAGAAAGGTTTCATTAGAGCTGAAACTATATCGTATGAGGATTTTGTAGCTAATGATGGGTGGGTGAATTCTAAAGCCAACGGAAAAATGAGATTAGAAGGTAAAGATTACATTGTAAAAGATGGAGACGTACTAAACTTCAGATTCAACACGTGACCATATCTTTTTCATACTAAAGTAAACTAAAACTGTAAGAATAATTAAATAAACAATCGCTTTAAAGCCCATCTGATGACGAGATTCTAAATGAGGTTCAGCAGACCACATTAAAAAAGTCGTTACATCCTTTGACATCTGTTCTACTGTTGCATTTGTTCCGTCACCATACTCTACTAATCCATCTGATAATGGAGAAGCCATTCTAATTTTATTGCCATACATATATTTATTGTAATAAACTCCATCATCTAAAGATACATTACTAGGAGCTTCTTCATATCCTTGTAATAAGGAATAGATATAGTCAACACCGCCTCCTCTAGCTTTAACCAAAACAGACATGTCTGGAGGGTATGCACCACCATTTGCCGCTTGGGCAGCTTTTACATTGTCATATGGCATTACAAATTTATCAGATAATTTACCTGGTCTTGTAAACATTTCACCATCAGAATTTGGACCATCAGTTACTTCAAATGAAGCTGCTATAGCTTTAGCTTGAACTTCAGAGAATTCTGGCCCTCCTGGCTCTGCTAAATTTCTATAACTTAAATACTTCATCGAATGACATGAGGCACATACTTCAGTATAAACTTGATAACCTCTTTGAAGAGAAGCTCTATCAAATTTTCCAAATAGACCCTTAAAACTCCAGTCAGTTTTTAGATATTCTACTTTTTCAGCAGCAAGAGAATATGAATTTGAAGTAATAATTAAGATTATTATAGAAAATAATTTAAATAAATTTTTCACCTTATTCTATTTTACTTTCTTTATTTCTGGCGGCAGCTAAATTTGGTGAACCACCTAGAACAGGTTCAGTAATACTTAGAGGCACTGGTAAAGTTTTTTCTTTAAAGCCTAAAACAGGAAGAATAACTAAAAAATGCAAAAAGTAATACGCTGTTGCAACTCGTGCTATCAACAAGTAAAGTCCCTCAGCTGGCATCGCACCCACATAACCCAGTATCAAAACATCAGCAACTAATATCCAGTAAAATTGTTTATATAAAGGTCTGAATACTGCGGATCTTATTTTTGACGTATCTAACCAAGGTAAAACCGCTAAGATTAATATTGCAGATAACATAGCCACAACACCTAGCAATTTATCAGGAACTGATCTTAATATTGCATAAAACGGTAAGAGATACCATTCAGGAACAATGTGTGCAGGTGTTACCATTGGGTTTGCCTCGATATAATTATCTGCATGACCTAAAATATTTGGTGCGTAGAATACAAAGAAAGCAAACACAATCATGAACATTAATAAAGCAAAACCATCTTTGATAACGATGTAAGGATGGAAAGGTACAGTGTCTTTAGATGGTTTTTTTACATCTATTCCAACTGGATTATTGTTACCAGGAACATGTAAAGCCCATATATGTAAAACAACTAAACCTAAAATTAAAAATGGAATTAAATAATGCAAAGTAAAAAATCTAGTTAACGTAGGGTTGTCGACTGAATAACCTCCCCACAACCAAGTAACAATACCCTCTCCAACTAATGGAATAGCACTAAATAAATTTGTGATTACAGTTGCTCCCCAGAAGCTCATTTGTCCCCAAGGCAATACATAGCCCATAAAGGCAGCCGCCATCATTAGCAAGTAAATAATTATTCCAATTATCCAAATTATTTCTCTTGGTGCTTTGTAAGAACCATAAAATAATGACCTGAAAATATGAATGTAGACTGCTAAGAAAAACATAGATGCACCATTTGCATGAATGTATCTAATTAACCAACCATAGTTAACATCACGCATGATGTGCTCAACACTTTCAAAAGCCATATCTGCGTGAGCAATGTAATGCATTGCAAGAGTTAATCCTGTAACAATTTGAGTGATTAAGCAAAAAGTTAAAATTCCACCAAATGTCCACCAATAATTTAAATTTTTAGGAGTCGGATAATCTGTTAAATGATTTGCAAGAGTTAATAGTGGCAATCGATCATTAAACCACTGTCCTACCTTTGATTTTGGTCTGTAATCATGGTCACTCATTTTTCTTTATCCAATTTTAATTGTGTTTGCATCAACGAATTCATATTTAGGCACTTCCATATTCCAAGGTGCCGGTCCTTTTCTAATTCTTCCAGAAGTATCATAATGAGATCCATGACACGGACAGAACCAACCATTATAATCACCTTTATCATTTAAGGGTACACATCCAAGGTGTGTGCATACACCTAACATAACAAGCCACTCGGGATTTTTTGCTCTATCTTCATCTTTTTCTGGATGAATTAAATCTTCCATCTTAACTTTTCTTGCCTCATCAATTTCTTCTTGGGTTCTTCTTCTTATAAATACTGGTTTACCTCTCCATAAAACAGTCAATGTATTTCCGGGTGTTAATGAACTTACATCAACCTCTGTACTAGCTAATGCTTTAACAGAAGCGTCTGGATTCATTTGATCTATCATTGGCCACACCACTGCAGCGGCACCAACAGCTCCTACCGCTGTGGTAGCTGTAAATAAAAAATCTCTTCTTTTTGTTTTTTTTTCAGACACTTTTTAGTAGCTTTTATTATTATCTCTTTTTGATTTAAAATAGTTAATATACGAATTCATATAATATAAAATAATTATTTTACTACTGAAAGAATGACACAGAATTCAACAATTTTAGGACCCAAAATAGCTTTGTATGAGCCTGATATACCTCAGAATACTGCTGCAATCATAAGAACCTGTGCTTGTTTGGGTGCTAAATTAGAAATAATTGAACCATGTGGCTTTCTATTATCAGACAAACGTTTTAAAAGAGTGGTTATGGACTATATGGACTATAGTCAAATAGAATTTTATCAAAGTTCGGAAAAATTTTTTGAAGCAAAGAAAAAACAGAGAATCGTATTGATGACAACTAAGGGTTCAATAAATTATACTAAATTTAAATTTAAGCCTAATGATACTATTTTGTTTGGAAGAGAAAGTGCCGGGGTACCCGAAAAGGTTCACAAGATTATTAAAAATCGTTTAAAAATACCCATGAATAATCAAGTAAGATCTCTTAATATTTCATCGTCTGTTGCCATTGTTTTGGCGGAAAGTTTGCGTCAAATTGAATTAATATAAAATGGATATTTCAATTAAAAAAGACTTAGCGAGTAATTGGTTTAAGCTATTACAAAATGCAATATGTGACGACATTTTAAAAATTGAAAAAAACAAATTAAATTTTCAATCAACTTCTTGGAATAGAAGCAGTATAAAAGATGAGGGTGGTGGTGAATATAGAATTCTTAAAAATGGAAAAATTTTTGAAAAAGTAGGAGTAAATTTTTCAAAAGTTTATGGAAAATTTCCTAAACAATTTCAAAAGAATATACCAGGCGCAAGTAAAGATCCTAGATTTTGGGCATCGGGAATATCAATAGTTATGCACATGCAAAATCCCCATATTCCTGCAATGCATTTTAATACCAGATTTATTTGTACAACAAAGAATTGGTTTGGTGGAGGTATGGATGTAACCCCAGCAATAAAAGATGAAAAAGAGAAGAAAAACTTTCATAAAATATTAAAGGCAATGTGCGATAGACATAATAAAAATTATTATAAAAAATATAAAAAGTGGTGTGATGAATATTTTTATCTACCTCACAGAAAAGAAGCCAGAGGTATAGGTGGGATATTTTTTGACTATAAAAATGATAATTTTGAAAATGACTTTAAATTTGTCAGAGATGTTGGTGTTACATTTCAAATGCTATTTAATGAAATAATTAAAAAAAAATTAAAAAGAAAATGGACTTTAAAAGATAAAGAGTTTCAGTATATTAAAAGGGGTCGATACGCAGAATTTAATTTGCTCTATGATAGAGGAACAAAATTTGGGCTACAAACTGGTGGTAATGTTGAAGGAATTTTGATGTCATTACCCCCGATTGCAAAATGGAAATAAGAAAATGGATAAAGAGCCAATAACATTAAACGGATTAAATAAACTAAAAGAAGAATTGGTTTTTTTAAAAGAAAAAAAAAGACCTGAGATAGTAGCTGCAATTGCTGAAGCGAGATCCCATGGAGACCTTAAAGAAAATGCTGAATATCACGCAGCTAAAGAAGAACAATCTCATAACGAGGGAAGAATTACAGAAATTAACGATATTATTGCAAGAGCAAATGTTATTGACGTTACAAAACTAAACAATGAAGGAAAAGTAATTTTTGGATCTACAGTTTATTTAGAAGATTTAGATACTGGTGAAAAAATTAATTATAAAATTGTTGGAAAAGATGAAGCGGATTTAAAACAAAAACTAATTTTCTTTCAATCACCAATTGGCAAAGGTTTGATTGGAAAAAATAAAAGTGATTTAGTTGAAATAAATACACCCTCTGGTGTAAAAAATTTTGAAATTAAAGACGTTAAATATATTTAACTTTTAACTATTTGTTGAACCTGCTTATCTGAAATTTGAAATCCGTTTTGAACCCAAGTTTCTTCTATCCTTTTTAATTTATTACCTAAAGTTTTGCCCTCAGGAATTTGAAATTTAGACATTAATAGATCGGCCCCTATTGGCAAAGTTGGAATTACTTTCTCTTTATAAGTATCTAATAGTTTGATTAGTTTTTTCTCTACTTTGTTTGAGATAAATATTTTAAAATTAATTATATCTATTACAGCCTGTCGCCCATTAAAATAAAAAAATTTATTCAAGTTTTTCTCTGTAAAGTCGTTTAAAGTTACTTTTTCTCTATAAAAAAGATCTATTAATTTTAATCTTTTCTTATCTTTGTTAGATATTTTAAATTTATAAAGAAAATAATCAGCATTATCAGTCCCATCAATCACTAAAAGCGCAATTAAGAATATAAAGTCAATTTTTAAAAAATTCTCTGCAGCATAAGAATTTTGTTTTTTAAAATTTTTAATATTCTTTAATTGAGGGAAAATTATTTCTATGAGTTCTAAACTTTCTTTATCTTTGAAGAGTTTTAAAAATCTATTTGAACTAGTTATTTTTTTTAGCTCATCGATTAATCTTTCAGATGATATATTTGAAATTCCATCAATATTTTTTTTTATATTTTTTATTAATTCTGGCTGGTGCTCATGATTTGAGTAGTTTAAATAAAATCTTAAATACCTTAAAATACGCAAATAATCCTCTTGAATTCTTTTTTCCGCATTGCCAATAAAATTAATATAACCATCCTCCAAATCTTTTTTACCGTTAAATGGATCAAATAAATTACCATCACCATCTGCATAAATTGAATTGATAGTAAAATCCCTTCTAGAGGCATCTTCCTTCCAATCTAAAGAGAATTCTACTTCAGCATGCCTTCCATCAGTTGAGACGTCTTTCCTTAAAGAAGTAATTTCATATTTATATTCATCAATTATTACTGTTATAGTTCCGTGTTCAATTCCTGTTTCGTAATAACTTATTTGTTTGTTTTTAAGAGCCTCACAAACTTCCAGGGGAGTTAAATTTGTTGCTAGGTCAATATCATCAACATTTTCTTTTTTTATCACTTTTCTTACACACCCACCCACATATCTGATTTCACTTTTCTCTGAAAAATTATTAATTGCTTCAAAAATTTTATTTACTGGTGTTGTTAAAGTAATTTGTTTTAAATTTTGACTGATATAATCAAGATTTTTTGATCTGGAAAAAAATTTATCTAAAAAATTTTTCATAAATGGCTGGGGCGCTAGGATTCGAACCTAGGATGCAGGTACCAAAAACCCGTGCCTTACCGCTTGGCTACGCCCCAATACTAGCTTCCTATAACATAAAAATATAAAATTCATATAGTTTTTGCTGTAACACACCAATAATTTTTATATTTTCTTTTAAATTTAGCTTTTGCCAATTTACAACTCTTTAATGAATTATAATAGGCAACAATTGTTGATCCTGAACCAGTCATTCTTACAAATAATGGATTATTTATACTTTCTAAGAACAACTTTATTTTTTTAAGTTTTGGATATTTTTTGAGTGCTATTGTTTCAAGGGCATTTTGTTGATCAATCAAATATTTTACTCCAAACATGTTTTTTTTAGGTTTGTTATATTTTGATTTTGAATACTTTCGAACAGCTGAGTATATTTTTTTAGTTGAGCACCCAAAATCAGGCTTTACTAAAGTAGAGTAATATTTTGGAGTATTATAAATCTTTTTTATTCTACCACTTGATGACAATACACAGCTGGATGAAATAGTTCCCAGAATAACATCAGAACCAACTGAGTCACAGATACTTCGAGTTTTTTGATGATTAGGATTAATAATTTTTTTTTTAACCAGATAATTAAACACACTAGCTGCGTTCATCGATCCCCCACCCAACCCAGCTTCTTGAGGAATTAATTTTTTAATTTTAACTTTAAATTTTTTATTTTTTAATAAATTTTCTTTATCTAGTATTTGAAATAATCTTTGAACAGTATTTTTTTTTCCAATATTTTTAGAAAACTTTCCATAAAAAGAAATGTGGTGTTTTTTTCCATTATGTTGATTTATCGAAATAACATCATGTAAATCTATGAAACCAATTATACTTTCAATTTTATGTAAAACCTTTTTTTTTCCAGTGATATTTAGTGCTAAATTTAACTTTGCATTAGATTTAATTTTATTAATTTTCATTTAGGAATTTTTAAGACCCTCAATTACTTTAATATTGATTTTTTCTCTCATATCGTCTTCGGTGTCATCAAAAGTTAATACGTTGTTCCAAAAATATCTTGCTTGAATTTTTCGATTTAATTTCCATAAAATATCTCCATAATGATCATTCACGATTGGGTCATCTGGCATTAATTCTACAGCTCTTTTTAAATACTTTTCTGCTTCTACATAGTCCTCTATTAAAAAATAAGCCCATCCAATTGAATCAATAATATACGGATCATTGCTTTTTAAATCATATGCTGTTTTCAACATATCCATTGCTTCATTAATTTTATAATCACGCTCTAACCAAGAGTAAGCAAGGTAATTTAAAATATATGCATCGCTAGGATCAATTTTAAGCGCATGCAATAAATCTTCATCTGACTTTTCATAATTGCCCATTCTTTCATAACTACCGCCTCTACGATACAATACATCTGATTTGATAAGTGAATTGTCATCCAGTGTTAAAATAATTTCTGTATAACGATCTATTGCCTTTTCATAATTTTTAGAATTTTTATAAAAATTGGCTAAATCAAAAATCATTTTTATATTTGGATTTTCAATTTTATTAAATTTTGAATCTATGTATTTAATTCCATTTTCATAATCCTGCTGTTGAATTATTATTTTAGCTTCTTTTTTTAATCTAAACCAATAATAAAATTCATCTTCTTTTTTAAAGTTTTTTAAGATCCTTTGTACTTTATCAAATTCATCATTGAGATAAAAATTTTCTGCAACCAATGACAAATTAAATTCAAACTTGGGATTTAAATAGTTTGACAAATTTAAGTAAAAATTTGATTTCTCAAAATTATCCTGAGAAGAATAAAGATTAGAGATTAAAAATAAAAACTCACTTACAAGATCATTATGATCTTTGCATGAAAAAATTTTTCCAAAATCATCGAATTTTTCTTTGTCTACCCAACTTTTACTTTGTGAAAGTAAAAGTGTTGAATTTATATAATCAATTTGTTCAACAACTAATCTTGCTTCATTTAATTTATTTTTATTAATTAAATGATTAAGATAAAAGAAAATGTACCTTGAATAGTCGCCTTGTTGATTATTTATTAAATTAAGAAAAAATGATGAAGTTCTTTTATCTTCAATATAACATCTTTGGAATGTCTCAGCTATAAGAGACAGACTTCCAAAATTTTTTTTGTTATCTAATATTTTTTTATTTTTAAATGTATAAATGTACTGTTTTAGAGTTTCAAATATAACAAGGTTTATTCTATCTTCATCTTGAAATTTTAAACTTTGTGTTAAATATTCGTCAGCCTTTTTAAAGTTATTTTTTTTTAAACTGTCAATTATTAAAATTATATACGCATCATAAAAATCTGAATTAGATTTGTTTGCATTGTTATTTAATACATTAATTGCTTGAGGTACTTTGTTATCTAAAACTAAAGAGTTAACATATCTTTTTAAATAACTGTCATGTTTGTTAATTAATACTTTGGTTAAGTTAAAAAATTTTAAAGCTTCAGAATTATCTCGATTTTCAAATGCAACAATTCCAGAAAAATAATTTGACAAATCTCTTGAATTGAAATCATTAAAAGTAGCACTTTTAGAATACAAAGGTGTCTGATAAGATACAAATATTAATAGTACTAATTTTAAAAATTTTAGGAACATGTAACCATACTATGACTAAAAAAGTGATAAATCAAAATACCAAATTAAACCAAGAACTAATTAATACTATTGAGCCAAAATTTATATTCGCTGATAAGCCAATAAATAGATTTAATATTTTAGAAACGAAAAATGGCACTCTGCAAACTAATAAAAAAGAATTACTAAAAAATTTAAAAGATCAAATAAATTCAATTGAAAATTGTAAATTGAAAGAAAATTCAAACAAAATTATTTTAGGTGAGGGAAATATAAATAGCCCTTTAATGTTAATTGGAGAGGCCCCTGGGGCTGAAGAAGAAAAGTTGGGTGTCCCATTTAGAGGTGAAGTTGGCAAACTTCTTAACAAAATGCTTATAGCCATCAATATTAAGAGGCAAAATATTTATACAAGTTATGCAATCAATTTTAGACCACCTGATGATAGAAAACCAACCTCAACCGAGGTTAAAAGGTACTCAGTATTTTTGAAAGAGCATATATCAATTATAAACCCAAAGATTATCGTTTTAATGGGTAGTTCAGCAATGGAGGCTATAACAGGAATAAGCGAAAAAATAACTGCCGAAAGAGGACATTGGAAGGAAGTGATTTTAAAAAACAAAACATTCCCTTTAATGATAACTTTTAATCCATCTTATCTCATCCGTTTTCCAGAAAATAAAAAATACTCATGGGAAGATTTAAAGAAAATTAGAGACAAGATTAAAGACCTGAAGTTAAAAATTTGATGAAGATAATTGCAGGGGTTGATGAAGTTGGTAGAGGAAGTTTAATTGGACCTGTGTATGCTTCAGCAGTAATTTTAAAAAAATCAATTAATCAAAAGTTATTAAAAGATTCAAAATCATTAAGTAAAAAAGAGAGAGAGCATCTATGTACATATATAAAAAAAAATTCTACTTGGTCCATAGGCAAAGCTTCTGTCAAAGAAATAGAAAAGCTGAATATACTTCAAGCAAGTTTGCTAGCTATGAAAAGAGCTATCAAAAAACTTAAGAAAAAACCAACACACGTTCTGATAGATGGAAACAAAACTCCAGAATTAGAAAATTATAACTTAAAATCAGTTATTAAAGGAGATAAAAAAATCCCCTCTATTTCGGCAGCTTCTATAATTGCAAAAGTATCAAGGGATAAGTTTATAACCACCTTATCAAAAAAAAATAAAGGTTATGATTGGGATAAAAACTTTGGTTACGGAACAAAACAGCACTTAAAAGCTTTGAAAAAATTAGGTATTACTAAACATCATAGAAAAACTTTTTCACCTATATCTAAAATAAATTAACACTACATCTAGTTACCTTCTAATTTAGAAACACTAATCGAATCCAAATTTTTCAATCTCAGGTTGACCGAAGAATCCATTTAGAGTCTAATTAATTTTTAAAAATGAAAACTGATTTCAAAAATAAAATAATTAATGGAGATAGTCTCGAAGAATTAAAAAAAATTCCACGTGAAACTTTTGATTTAATTTTTGCTGACCCTCCTTACAACTTACAATTAAAAAGTGAATTAACAAGACCAGATAGATCAAAGGTTAGTGCGGTAAATGATAAGTGGGATCAATTTGAAAATTTTAAAAAATATGATGATTTCACTTATGAATGGCTTAGTGAATGTAAAAGAATTTTAAAAAAAGATGGGGCCATTTGGGTTATAGGAAGCTACCATAATATTTTTAGAGTTGGCACAGCAATCCAAAATTTAGGTTTCTGGATTTTAAACGACGTCATTTGGAATAAAAATAATCCAATGCCAAATTTTAGAGGAACACGTTTTACTAACGCTCATGAAACTTTAATATGGGCTTCTAAAAGTGAAAAATCAAAATACACATTCAATTATCAATCTTTAAAATGTTTAAATGATGATTTGCAAATGAGATCTAATTGGGATCTTCCAATATGCAATGGCTCTGAAAGACTTAAAAAGGATGGAAAAAAAATTCACTCTACACAAAAACCAGAAGCACTATTACATAGAATTTTACTAGCTACATCTAATAAAAATGACCTCATACTTGATCCTTTTTTAGGATCAGGGACAACAGCTACAGTAGCAAAAAAACTAGGAAGAAATTATTTTGGAATAGAAAAAGAAAAAAATTATTTTAAAGCTGCTGAGCAACGCATAAAAGCTACAAAACCAATTGAGGACGATTTATTAGATACGCTAAAAAACAATAGATCAAAACCAAGAATTCCTTTTGGTTCATTAGTTGAGCTTGGAATAATTAAACCTGGAACCAATATTTTTGATAATAAGAAAAAAATAACAGCCAGAATTATGGCTGATGGTAGTATAAAACATAATCAAGCAGAGGGTTCTATACACAAAGTTGCAGCTACTATTTTAGGAGCTGAAAGTTGCAACGGATGGACTTTTTGGCACTGTGATATAAATGGACGAACTTATCCTATTGATTATCTTAGACAAAGATTAATTTCAAAAAATTAACTTTTATAAATTTTACCTAAATAACTTTCTAAAAATTTTTTATTTTTAGTTAAAAGTTTTAAAAAAATATTTCTAAATATGATCATAATTGGATTTGATAAATGGAAGGCAAATTGATTGAAATTAGATCTACTGTTAATCATTTTTGTTCTCTTTAATCTGATATCATAAAATTTATTATTATTTATTAAACATTCATATAATTCATTAGCCCCCTCAATTGATTGGGAAGCTCCCTGTGCAAATGAAGGTGAAAAAGCAAAAAATGCATCTCCTACAAGGAATATATTTTTTGGAGGATTATATAAATTTTTACTTACAAATATTGGAAATAATTTAATATTTTGAAGATTTTCCAAAAAACTTTGAGAAACTTTTTGAGATAATTTAAATTTAATATTTTTTATAAAAGAACTGTCGGCAAAAAGATTATGGTTCTCTTGCTCATTTGAATTTAATTTATGTTTTAAAATACCAATAAAATTTAAATTTTTATCATTATTAATTGGATAAACAACATAATGAAAATTAGGTCCTAAGAACACAGAAATATTTTCTTCATTTAAATTTTGAAAATTTTCTCTTGATATAGTTCCCCTAATAGCAATCGTATCATTGTAAATTGGTTTTGATTTATTATTTGAAATTAATAATTTCCCCTTAGAAAACACACCGTCTGAAATAATTAAGTAATCACAAGTTATATTATTTTTATCAAATATTAATTTTATTGAATCTTTATCATAATCAATCTGCTCAATACTGTGGTTATATTTAATTATATCTTCGTTTATTTGTTTTTTTAAAAATTTAAGTAGTTTTGATCTTTTCAATGTTGTGTATTTACAATCTTCAGAATTAAATTTTGAAATGTCTAAGTCACAAATTTTTTTTAAATTTTTAATTTCATAAAAATCAATTTTTTTTGGATTAAATTTTTCTTCTTCAGTGAAAGAAGTGAAGCCTATTTTATTTAAAAGCTTTACGCTATTTACCGACAACTGAATTCCATAGCCTTCTTCCATTTCTATTGAATTCCTTTTTTCATAAATCGTAACCTGATAATCCTTATGATCTTTGAATAAATTGGCAATATACAAACCAGAAATTCCAGCACCAATTATTGCAATTTTTTTCATTTATGACTTTCTAAAAATTTTACTATCTTTTTTGTAAATGTTGGCAGTGTATAATTTTGAAGCTTTGTTGGATCAATCCAATAATTATTTTTATTTAAATTATATTTATTTTTAAATTCAATTTTAATGTTCATACTCATATTAGACATTTTAAAATTCAAATCTTTATCAAAATTTTTAGGATTATTTACTTCCTCCATTGGGAAGATATTAAAATTTTTCAAAAAATTAAATTTGTTATTTTTGATTAATAAATAATGATTATTTTTTTTGTAAACATTTAGCTTATAAAAAGTTTCCTTATCTTTTTTTTTAATTTTTACTAAATCAAAATTTTTATTTTTAAATGATTTACATTTTTTTACTAATGGACAGTTCTTACAATTGGGACTAATAGGTTTACAAATTAGTGCTCCTAATTCCATTAAAGCTTGAGCATAATCACTAGACCTTTTGATGGATGTTCCAAAAATTTTTTTCTTCTCGTGTAAATTTTCTTTTTTTATTTGATCTTGATTTTTTAAAAATAAGTATCTCTTAAGAACTCTTTCAATATTACCATCTAGAGGAATTATTGGTTTATTGAATGCAATTGCAGAAATTGCACTTGCTGTATAATCTCCAATTCCTGGAAGAGACTTCAAATCTACAAAATTTCTAGGTATTTTTTTATTAAAATTTTTAACAACTATTTGAGCTGTTTTTTTTAAATTTCTTACTCTTGAATAGTATCCAAGACCCTCCCAAAGTTTAATTAATTTTCTATCATCATATTTTGATAATTTTTCAATTGTAGGAATATTTTTTATAAATCTGTTAAAGTAAGGTATTACAGTTGCAACTT
Organism: uncultured Pelagibacteraceae bacterium; assembly: GCA_902572775.1. Lineage (GTDB taxonomy): Bacteria > Pseudomonadota > Alphaproteobacteria > Pelagibacterales > Pelagibacteraceae > Pelagibacter. The sequence goes on along the minus strand of CACGHF010000001.1, from coordinate 19,586 downwards.
GAGTTTGCTGCAACATAAATTCACTTACTAAAGTGTAGTATTGCTTTTTTGTTTGAGAAAAATTCTTTCTCCAAGGTAAAGATCTTTTATTTAAATCATACCAATTAAGAATATTATTTGTTATTATTGGATCTTTCATATGCAATCTAAAAATAATACTAAGCAGAGAAACGCTAGCATTCAAGGATTAAGATCTTTCAAAGACACTTTGCCAAAAAATGTCAAAAAAATAATAAATAAAAAAGGTCATGTATATTCAGAAACACTGAGCAATTGGAAATATTTAGTTGGAAGCGAATTATTTAAAATTTGCTATCCAAAAACATTTAAAAATTCAAATAAATTTGGAGTTAGCACCTTAGTGGTTATGGTCAAGCGAGGGCATGAAGTTGAGGTAGAATATTCGAAAAAAGATATTTTAGATAAAATGAATAATTTTTTTGGATATTCAGTTGTTGAAAAGCTCAAATTTATAAGTTTTGATGATGAACATGAAATGACAGGCTCGAGTAAAACAAAAGTTAAAAATGTGGCAATTAGTAAATATCAAGATAAGATTAAAGGTGTTAAAAACGAAAAAATTAAAAAATCATTAACAGAGTTAACCAAGGTTTTTAGAGAGAAATGAAAAAAATTATATTCTTAATATTAATATTTTTTACTACAGTCTTAAACGTACAAGCTGATGAAATTAAAAGGATAACTGTTGGGAATAAAGATGCAAAAATAACTATTATAGCTTTTGAATCATTAACTTGTAGTCATTGTGCTAATTTTCATAAAAATATTTATCCTCTATTAAAGGCAGAGTATCTTGATACTGGACTCGCTAAAATAGAATTTAGACATTTTCCATTAGACATAGCAGCCTTTAATGCATCTAAAGTTTCTCAGTGTAAGAATGATGGAAATTCAGATATCCTTGAAAGTTTATATGCTAATCAACAAAAATGGGTAAAGGGAAGTTCAATCCAGGAGGCAAATAAAAATCTACAAAAATTTTTAAAAAGTGAGGGATTTAGTATTGATTTTGATACTTGTATAAATAATAAGGAAATTGAAGATTTTGTATTAAACGATCGAATCGATGGAGCAAAGAACTTCAAAGTGAACGCAACTCCTACGATTATTATTAACAATGAAAAATTCGAAAAAACTCTAAATTATAAAAATTTAAAAAAAGCGCTAGAAAAACTGATATAAGTTAGTGCATGGAGTTTAAAAAAATCCAATTAAACGGATTTAAATCTTTTGCTGAAAAAACCAACTTCTTAATTGAGGATGGTCTAACGGGTATAGTGGGTCCTAACGGCTGTGGAAAATCTAACATTGTAGAATCTTTAAGATGGGTAATGGGAGAAACCTCTGCAAAAAGTATGCGTGGATCTGGTATGGAGGATGTTATATTTTCAGGAACATCCAATAAAGCATCAAAAAATATTGCAGAAGTATCTATTGAAGTTGAAAACAAAGATAAAGAAGGTCCAATACAATACCGCGAGTTGGAGCAAATACAAATTAGAAGAAAAATAGAAAAAGATAAAGGATCTAAATTTTACATAAATGATAAAGAGGTAAGAGCAAGAGATGCGCAAATGTTTTTCGCAGATCTTTCGACTGGTGCGCACTCTCCATCTATGATTAGTCAAGGAAGAATAGGTGCATTAGTAACTGCAAAACCAACAGATAGAAGAGCTATTTTAGAAGAAGCTGCGGGAATATCTGGTTTACACGTTAGAAGACATGAGGCTGAATTAAGATTGGGTGCGGCTGAGAATAATTTAAAAAGAGCGGATGAACTAAGAAGACAGCAAGAAAAACAACTAGCAAATCTTCAAAAACAAGCTGAAGAGGCAACAAAATATAAACTAATTTCAGATCAAATTAAAAAAATTGAAGCAGGTTTATATTATTTAAAATTATTAGAAATAGATAAAGAAATTAGAATAGAAAATGAAATTAATACTGAGGCAGAAGGAGAAGTAGAAGGATTTAATAACAAAATATCTGAATTAGAAAATTCAATTAAAACTTTTACAGATAAAGTAAATCCATTGAGAGAGAAAAATATTGAAAATTTATCAAGGATACAAAGACTTAATTTAGAACTTCAAAGTTTAGATGAGGAAAATACAAGAATTCAAGATGAGATAGAAAGCATTAAAAAATCAATTCAAACACTTGATGATGATATCACTAGAGAAAAAGGGATAATCATAGACGCGAACTCAAATGAAAAAAGATTAAAGGAAGAAAAAACTGAATTAATTGAGACAGACTCGAAGTATTTTGAAACAGAAAAATTATCTAATGAAGAGTTAGAAAGTGCAAAAAATAAACTTAAAGAAGAACAAAAAGCTGTTGATGAAGTTGTAAACAATTTAGCAGAAGAAACTGTAAATATAAGTGTGGGTCCAATAAGAAATGTAAAAAACACTATATCAAGGGTAAAAGAATTAATAGATAGTAACGAAATAAATCAAGCTGTAACACTTCTGGATAGATGTAATATGGAACTAGATAGTTTTTTAAATGATTTAAAAAATGAGAGATCTAGAAGTGAGTTATTAGGAGTTAGTGAAAAATCAGAAAATATAAAATTACTTCAAGAAAAATATGCTGATGCATATAGTAAAAATCAATCAATTAAAAATGAGTCTATAAAAAGAAATGAAAGAATTAAAACCATTGAAACGGAAATTGAAAGTTGGAAAAATTTATTAACTAACTCAGAAAAAATGGTTAATGAACTAACACAAAGAAAAGAAAAATTATCAAAACAATTAAGTGATTTAGAAAACCAACCTAGAGTACAGGCAGAGAGAAAAGGTCAAATTTCAGAAAATTTAAGAATTTCAGATAAAGAAAAAATTGATAATGAAGCGATTATAGATGAAACAGATCAAAAAATTGAAATGTTAAGAACGCAATTAAATGAAATTCAAGAACAATCAATTCAAATCAGAGAAAGAAAAGCAAGCTCGGGAGCTACAATTGAAGGCCTGCAAAAAAGAAAAAATGATCTCCTTGATAGAATTAGTTCTGAATTAAATTTGAATGAAAATAATATTTTAGAAAATTCAAATTTAAATGGAGTAGAAGAGCTTCCAAATCCAGTTGATCAAGAAGATGCTTTGGACAAGAAAAAACAAGAAAGAGAAAAATTAGGATCTGTAAATTTAAAAGCAGATGAAGAAACAAGTAAATATGAAGAAGAGATAAAAAAAATGGAACAGGATCGTGCCGACCTTGTTACTGCTATCGTGAAACTGAAAGATAGCATCAATGAACTTAATCAAAAAGGAAGAGAAAGATTGATTGAAGCTTTTGAAAAAGTTAATAGAAAATTTAATGAAGTTTATACAAAACTTTTCAATGGTGGAAATGCAAAACTAGAATTGGTGGACTCTGATGATCCACTTGAAGCAGGTTTAGAAATGCTAGTTAGTCCTCCAGGGAAAAGACTTCAATCTATAACTTTGTTATCTGGAGGTGAGCAAGCATTGACTGCCCTCTCATTAATCTTTGCAGTATTTTTAACAAATCCCTCACCTATATGTGTATTGGATGAGGTTGATGCACCGCTTGACGATGCTAACGTAACAAGATTTTGTAGTTTACTTGAGGAACTAATTAAAATCACCAACACCAAATTCATAATTGTAACTCATCATGCTTTAACCATGTCAAAAATGAACAGACTATATGGGGTAACTATGCCTCAAAAAGGAATTAGTCAGCTTGTGGCTGTTGATTTACAAAAAGCAGAGAGTATGGTTGCTTAAACTATATAAATGCGAAAAGACCCTTTCAAAACTCGCTTAGAGATTGCAAAAAGCAAGATTTCAAAGAAAAATCTCTACAATAAGAAAAATGACCCCTCACCTATAGGAACTGCATTCAAATTGAGCACAGAACTTGTTTCTGCAGTAGCTGTGGGGACAATTATTGGGTTTATTTTTGACAAGACCTTTGGTACTAAACCCTGGTTTATATTAATATTTTTTTTTGTTGGTGTAGTTGCTGGAATAACCAATGTGATTAGATCCGCAAAAAAAATGCAAAAATAAATAATTATTATGGCAGCAAATCCTATGTCCCAATTCGACGTTTATAGAATTGGACCTGAAATTAAAGTTGGAGCATTCGACATATCATTTACGAACGCAAGTTTGTTTATGATTTTAAGTACTGTATCTATTTTGTTAATCTTTAATTTAGGATCAAAAAAAAATTCAATAATACCTAACAAAATTCAATTATTAGCAGAACTTAGCTATACCTTTGTATCCAAAATGATTAGCGATACAGCTGGATCAAAAGCTAAACCATACTTTGCATTTATATTTTCTCTATTCATGTTTGTTTTATTTTGTAACATGTTTGGAATGATACCTTATACTTTCACTGTAACCAGTCATATCATTGTAACATTTGTGCTCGCAGCATTTATATTTATTGGAGTGACTGTAATTGGGTTTATTAAACATGGATTTGGGTATTTAAAATTATTTGTTCCAAGTGGAGTGCCTGCAATATTACTCCCTTTAATTGTTGTTATAGAAATTATTTCTTATTTAAGTAGACCTATAAGTTTATCAGTTAGATTATTTGCCAATATGATGGCTGGTCATACAATGATGAAAGTTTTTGGAGGGTTTGTAATTAGCCTTGGAATAGTTGGTGGGTGGCTTCCACTAAGTTTTTCGGTTGCGTTAACTGGTTTGGAGATCTTAGTTGCTTTTCTTCAAGCTTATGTTTTTGCAATCTTAACCTGCATCTATTTAAATGATGCATTAAATTTACACCATTAATAACAGAGGAGGATATAATGGAATTAGAAGCAGCAAAAATGATCGGAGCAGGTTTAGCAGCAATTGCTTTAGCTGGAGCCGGTGTTGGTATAGGAATAATTTTTGGAAATTATTTGTCTGGTGCAATGAGAAATCCATCTGCAGCACAAAAACAATTTCCTAACTTGCTTTTAGGTTTTGCACTTGCAGAAGCTACGGGATTATTCGGATTAGTAGTTGCGTTAATCATTCTCTTTGCGTTTTAATTGATGATTAAAAAAATATATTTTCAGTCAATATTTTTTAGCTTCTTTTTTATTAAAGAGGCTTTTGCAGCTGAAAGCGGAGGTATGCCTCAATTAAATCCAGAGTTTTGGGTTTCTCAAATTTTTTGGCTAATACTTACTTTTGGTATTATGTATTTAGTTTTATCTAAACTAATACTACCAAAAATTAGTAACAACTTAGAATCGAGAAAATCTCAAATATTAGAAAATATTGAGGCTGCTGAGAAACAAAGAGAAGATAGTGATGCAAAACTAAAAGAATACGATGAAATTATATCTAAAAGTAAACTTGAGGCTAATGGTATTTTCAATCAAGCAAGAGAAAAAGCATTAAAAGACATTAGTGCAAAGAGAGAAGTACTTGATAAGCAAATTGATAATGAAATTGCTGAGGCTGAAAAAGAAATAGATGCATTAAGAAAAAATGCGCCAGATAAAATAAATAAAATTGCCATTGAGACTTCATCTGAGTTATTGCAAAAACTAATTGGAGCTGAAGTAAATAATAGTAGTATATCTGCAATTGTTGACGATCTATCTAAAAGAAATGGAGATAAATACTATGGCAATTGATGCAACATTTTGGGTAGCCGTATCATTTATTATTTTTTTTGGAGCATTAATTTACCTTAAAATTCCTCAAAAAATTTCTGAAATGTTAGATAAAATGATATCTGACATTAAAAATGAAATTGATGAAAGTGAAAAATTAAGAACCGAGGCAAAAACTCTATTGGATAACTCACAAAAAAAATTAGATACAGCTCAGTCTGTTAGTAACGAAATTCTTGAGAATGCCAAAAAAGATGCAGATAGATTAATAATTGAGATGAATGACAAGTTTCATAAATCATCAGAAATTAAAAAAAATTTAGCTGAAAATAAAATAAGTCAGATGAAAGAAGCGGCTTTAAAAGAAATTAAGGACGCATCAATAAAGATTGCCGTGGACTCAGTTAAAAAAATAATAACTACATCTGTAGACAAGTCAAAATTAGATGCTGTGTTTCAAAAAAATTTAGATGAAACTAAAGCAGAGTTAAAAAAAATTAACTCATAATACACTTACAATTTTTCAAAAAAGCTATAAATTATTATAATGAACTCTATAGTCATTGGATCAGGATTTGGTGGAATCGCGGCAGCGCTAAGGCTTAAGGCAAAAGGACATAACGTAAAATTAATAGAAAAACATCCAGACCTAGGTGGAAGAGCAAGAGTTTTTAAGAAAAACGGATTTATATATGATGCTGGACCAACAGTAATTACTGCACCCTACTTAATTAATGAATTGTTCGAGTTATTCAACAAAGATCCAAAAAATTATATAGAACTAACTCCACTTAAAATTTGGTACCAGTTTATTTTTGAAGACAAAACTAAATTTAATTATTCAGGCGACGAAATAGAGATGAAAGAACAAATTGAGAAACTTAGCAAAGAAGATGTAAATGGATATGAAAAATTAGTTAATTTTACAAAAAAAATATTTGATAAAGGTTTTTTAGAACTTGCAGATGTACCATTTGATAAACCTTTTGTAATGATGCAACAATTGCCTGCTCTGTTAAAACTTAAAAGTTATAAATCAGTTTACTCACTTGTTTCATCTTATATAAAAAATGAAAAATTAAGAAGAATGCTTAGCATGCATCCTTTACTAGTTGGGGGAAATCCTTTTACCACCACTTCTATTTATGGATTAATTCTTTATTTAGAAAAAAAATGGGGAATACATTATTCAGTAGGAGGAACAGGAAATATAATTAAAGGTTTAGAAAAATTAATGAATGAGATTGGTATTGAAATAATAAAAAACTGTGAAGTTACAGAAATTATATCAAAAAATAATAAAATAAGTGGTGTAAAATTAAATAATGATAATGAAATTGGTGCAGATAATGTTGTTTGCAACGCAGATCCACCTGCATTTTATGAAAAAATGTTAAGCAAAAGCAACGAGAATTCCATATTGTTTAATTGGAAAAAAAATCGAATGGAATATTCTATGGGTTTATTTGTTTACTATTTTGGAACAAAAAAAATTTATGAGAATGTTGAACATCATACAATAAAGTTTGGAGAAAAGTATAAAGAACATCTTGATGATATATTTGATAAGAAAAAATTAAATAACGATATTAGCTATTATCTTCACAGACCTACAGCGACTGATAAAACTATGGCACCAGAAGGAAATGATTGTTTTTATGTGTTAGTGCCTGTTCCTAACAATCAGTCAAAAATAAATTGGGAAACTGAAGGTGAGAAAATGAAAAATCTTGTAATTGAAAAAATGGAAAAAGACTTAATGCCGGATCTTAAGAATAATATAGTTGAGGACTTTTATCTAACACCTGATTACTTTGAAAAAGAATTAAATACAAAATTTGGATCTGGATTTTCAATTCAACCTAAATTTACACAATCCGCATACTTTAGATTTCATAATAAATCTGAAATATATGATGGTTTATACTTTGTTGGTGCAGGAACACATCCAGGGGCTGGGGTACCAGGTGTTCTCTCTTCGGCAAAAGTTTTAGATAAATTATTTTAATGTTAACAAAGAATTATTTAGCTATTTACGCAAAATCTTTTAATTGGGCAGGTTTTTTTTTACCAAAAAAAACCCATGAAAAATGCTCTGCGCTTTATGATTTTTGTAGAGAAGCAGATAATATTGCTGATGATGAAAACAATATTGAAATAAAAAAAGATAATTTTATTAAATTTAGAAATAATTTTGTTAATAAAAATTATGAAGATCCAGTTATTAAAAACATGTGGGGTCTTATTAATGAATTTAGTATTTCAACTAAAATTGTAGATGATTTATTAGAGGGTATTAATTCTGATATAAAAGAAAATGTTAAACTTGATTCAAAAAAAGAATTATTAATTTATTCCTATAGGGTGGCTGGAACAGTTGGATTGATGATGGCTAAGATATTGAATGTTCACAAAGAACAATCTCTCAAATCAGCTATTGATCTTGGGATTGCTATGCAATTAACAAATATTTCTAGGGATGTTATGGAAGATAAAAAAAATAATAGATTTTACATCAATGAAAGTTTTGAGGACATAAAGACCACAATCAAGCTTTCAGAACAGTTTTATGAAAATTCATTTTACTCAATTAAAGAAATACCATTAAGTTTCAGATTTTCTATTTTAGTAGCAAGAAGGGTTTATAGAAAAATAGGATATAAAATTTTAAATAAACAAAACATAGAAAATTATAAAAAGTCAGGAAAAATTTATGTTTCAAATATTGAAAAAATTATTGAAACTTTTTTATCTATTTTTGACTTAATTAAGTTATCACTTACAAGTAAAAACGATGATAATATTAATCATGACCATAATTTAATTAATGAAGAAATAAATTTAAATGAAAGAATTTGATTACACAATTATAGGCGGAGGATGCGCGGGTCTTTCATTAGCATATGAACTGGAAGTTTATGAAAAATTAAAAGATAAAACCCTAGCAATAATTGAACCAAGAGAAGATTATAAAAGAGATAAAACCTGGTCATTTTGGAAAGTTTTTTCCCATAATTTTGATGACTGTATCAAAAAAAGTTGGAATAATTTTACAATAAATACACCCAATAATACGAAATATATAAATTGCGAACATGCACCATATCAAACAATTGATAGTGGTATGTTCTACGAAAAAATAATTTCAAAACTTAAATTAAATAAAAATATTCAGTTTTTTAAAAGTATTGATGAAATAGATAAATCAAATTCAATTGTATTTAATAGTGTACCTAATTTTGCGGATAAACAGAGTGAGTTATGGCAACACTTTTGTGGAGTTGAAATAGAAACAGAAAAAGATTTTTTTGATGACGAAATATTCAATTTGATGGACTTTGCTTGTGATCAAAGAAACAAAGTTCATTTTTTTTATACGCTACCATTCACTAAGAGAAATGCATTAGTTGAAACTACTTGGATATCTGAACTAAATAATGAAAAACTGAAGGATTATGATGACCAAATTGATGATTATTTGAGTAAACATCTAAATATAAGAAACTGTAAAATTAACTTCAAAGAAACTGGAGCAATCCCACTTTTTAGACAAAAAAATTTGAAAAAATCAAATGAAATTTACATAGGCTCAGCAGGAGGCATGACTAGATTAAGTACGGGTTATACTTTCCTAAATATTCAAGAACAGAGCAGATATATAAGAGAAAACATAGAAAATATTAAAAATGTAAATTTATTTAAAATTAATTCAAAATATGATTTTTTAGATAAAATCTTATTAAGAGTTCTTAAAAATAATTCTAATGAAATGGGCAATATATTTTTCAAAGTTTTTAATTCAAAACCTAAAACAGCTATCAATTTTTTATCAAATAAAAGCAGTTTTTTTGAAGATTTAGAGGTGATTCTAAAAATGCCAAAGTGGAAATTTTTAAAAGAATTAATTTAAAATGAAAAATAAAATAAAAAAAATAAATCTTAATCATTCATTTATTTTTTTCTTTGTTGTAAACATTTTTTGTATTTTACTGTTCAAGTTTAATAATTTTAATATTTCATCAATTTTGTGTTTACTTTTAATTTTAATTATAGGGGTTTCCCATGGTTCATTAGATCATATTAAAGGAAAAAAACTGCTTAAATTATTTAATATAAAATCAAATTACATATTCTATATTACATATATTTTAATTTCAGTGTTAGTTATAGTAACTTGGATATTATTACCATCAATAACTTTAATTATTTTTTTAATGATCGCTTCCTACCACTTTGGCAAAGAAGATACACAATTTTTGATTAATGAAAAATCTTATTTCACTCAAATACTTTATTTTTTCAAAGGATTTCTAATTATACTTGCTCCTTTGTATTTTCATTTTCAGGAAACAATAGCGATTTTCAAATTATTATTAATCGATAGTGAGACATTTTATTCAAGTTTAGATTTTATTGAGACAAATAATGTAATTCAAATAGCAATATTCTGCAGCACACTATCTAGTATTTTTCTTTTCTTAAAGAATTTTGAAATCAAGAAATTTGTTGTTTTTTTAGATTATTTTTCAATTTTGATATTAAATTATTATTTATCTCCACTAATAGCTTTTACTGTTTATTTCTGTTTTTTACATTCAATAAGACATTCAATTACCCTCGCTATTGAACTTGATCCAAATAGTATAGTTAATGGATTTAAATTATTTGTTAATAAAGCTTTACCTCTAACAATTTTAACTGCTATTTTTTCTTTTATTGCACTATATCTACTGAATAATTCATTTAATTTAGATAGTACAATTTTAAAAATAATATTTATAGGTTTGGCGTCTTTAACCTTTCCACATATATTGCTGGAATATTTTTTAGAAAAAAATGAAAAATAAAGAATTAAAAATATTATTATCTGCGCCTCGTGGGTTCTGTGCTGGGGTAGAAAGAGCAATTGAAATAGTAGAAAAATCTATACAAAAATTTGGAGCTCCAGTTTATGTGCGTCATGAAATAGTGCATAATAAGTATGTTGTAGATGATTTAAAAAATAAAGGTGCAATATTTGTTGAAGAGCTGGAGGAGATAAAGGATAAATCAAGACCGGTAATTTTTTCAGCGCATGGTGTTCCGAAAAAAATACCTGAAGATGCAAAAAGTTATAAAATGACTTATGTGGATGCTACATGTCCACTTGTCTCTAAAGTTCATAGAGAAGCAGAAAATCTTAATAAAGCTGGTTATCATATAATTTTGATTGGTCATGAAAATCATCCAGAAGTAATTGGAACTATGGGTCAATTAAATGAGGGTTCTATAGATCTAATCCAAAATGAAGAAGATGCTACAAACTATCAAAATAAAGAAAACAAAAAATTAGCATATATTACCCAGACTACTTTATCAGTTGATGACACAAAAGAGATAATCAAAATTTTAAAAACCAATTTTCCCAATATAAAAGAACCAATGAAAGAAGATATTTGTTATGCAACCACTAACCGTCAAATGGCAGTAAAAAATATTGCGAAGGATTGTGATATGTTTTTTGTTATTGGGAGTAGAAACTCTTCAAATTCTGTTAGGCTTGTTGAGGTGGCAAAGAAATCAGGATGTAAAAATTCACAACTTATTCACTCAGAAAGCTCAATACCGTATGATCAAATAGAAAATTGCAATACTATAGGTATATCTTCAGGAGCATCTGCGCCAGAAATATTAGTTGAAAATTTTCTTAATGAATTAAAAAATAAATTTTCTATAAGTATCGATGAAGTTGAAATAATTAAAGAAAATGTAGTATTTAAAGTTCCCAAAAAATTAAATTAAAAATGGCTGTCTATACAAAAATAAATCAAAAAGAAATTAATATTATTAATAAAAATTTTAATATTGATAAAATCATAAGTTTTAAAGGTATCAAGCAAGGAATAGAAAACACAAACTATCTTCTTAAATCAAAAAAGAAAAAATATATTTTAACTATTTTTGAAAAAAGAGTTTTACAAAAAGAAATACCTTTTTTTATGAAATTAATGGATAATTTGAATGATTCAAAAATAAACTGTCCCAAGCCACTGAAAACCAAAGAAAATAAATATCTTATTAAATTAAAAAATAAAACTGCATGTATTGTGTCATTCTTAGAGGGTAAAGATAAAAAAATATTAAATATAAATGATTGTTATGCAATTGGTAAAACAATTGCCCGAATGCATGTGGTCACAAATAAAATAAAGTTTAGTAGAAAAAATTCAATGGGTATTAGAAATTTAAAACCTTTGTTGGAGAGCATTAAATTTAAGTCAAAAAAGTTTTCAAATTTAAAAGTATTCTTAAAAAATAACCTAAAAGATATTAATAAAAATTGGCCTAAAAAATTGCCCAAAGGTATTATCCATGGTGACTTATTTATAGATAATATATTCTTCAAAAAAAATAAACTTTCAGGAATTATTGATTTCTACTTTGCTGCTAATGATTATTTTATGTATGAAATTGCTATATGCATCAATGCTCTTTGTTTTGACTATAAAAAGAGAAAATTCCAAATGAAACATAAAAAAATTAAAAATTTAATCAAAGGGTATGAAAGTGTTAAAAAAATTTCAATAAAGGAAAAGAAATCTATAAATGTTTTATGTAGAGGTGCAGCATTAAGATATTTATTAACAAGATTGTATGACTACTCAAATACACCAAAAACAGCATTGATTAAAATCAAAGACCCTAATGAATATTATCAAAAATTGCTTTCTCACAATAATTTAAGTTCATTTAAAGACTATTTAAATTAATGATTACAATTTATACAGACGGTTCTTGTTTAACAAATCCTGGTAATGGTGGATGGGCTGCCATTATAAATAATGAAAAAGAAATAAAAAAAATTAGTGGTAGTGAAAAAAACACTACAAATAATAGAATGGAACTACTTGCTCCGATTAATGCACTGAAGGTTATGAAACCTGGTGTTGAAATAAAAATATATACTGACTCTCAATATGTAAAAAATGGAATAACCGAATGGATAAATACTTGGTTAACTAATAATTGGAAAACATCAAAAAAAGAAGATGTTAAAAATAAAGATTTGTGGATTGAATTATATAATTTAAATAAATCACTTAATGTTCAATGGAATTGGGTAAAGGCTCATGATGGAAATCCTATGAATGAAGAAGTAGACTTATTAGCTAAAAAAGCTGCGTATTTAGACTAAATTTAAAAAATTTTCTGCTGCTGAAATTTCACAGGATCCAGTATCTTTTTCTTCCTGTAACTTAATAACCTTCATATCTTCAACATACATCGTGTATCTATTTGATCTAATACCTAAACCTCTCCCGCTTTTATCAACATCCGCACCTATATCTTTAGTAAAGTTTAAAAAAGGGTCTCCCATCATAATAATTTTATCGCCTACGTTATTTTCTTTTCCCCAGGCATTCATAACAAAAGGATCATTTACAGATATGCAAATAATATGATCAATACCTTTTTCTTTATACTTATCATGCAACTTAGCATAACCAGGTAAATGTTTAGCAGAACACACTGATGTATAAGCACCTGGTAATCCAAATAAGACTACTTTTTTATTTTTGAAAAAATCTTCAATTTTTTTTTTAGTTGGCTCACCATTTTCTAAAACAAATACTTCTGAATTAGGCAGTAAATCATTTTCGTTTATTTTCATTATGTTCTATCTTTAATATGTTGTTTTACTTTTTCAATATCATTTTCAACAATATCATAATTTTCTTTTTGATCTAAAACAAAAGTTAATTCATTGGGCAATTCTGCTTTCACATTAATTGCACTTTGAATGGCGCCTGGAAACTTGCAGGGATGTGCTGTTGCAAGTACGATATTGTTTCCTTTTAAGTTATGTTTATCAAATGCTCCATACCCAATAGCTGTGTGTGGATCTAAAACTACTGCAAATTTTTCATATACATTTTTAATTACCTCTAAGGTCTCATCCTCACTCATTCTAGCTGATAAAAAGTTTTCGCTAATTTTATTTAATTTATCGTCATTTATTAAATACTGTCCCTTCTCTTTAATATTTTTCATATCTAGAGAAGTCTGTTGATCGTCTCCATTATTAAGATCAAATATAAGTCTTTCAAAATTACTGGCTATTTGTATGTCCATACTTGGGGAGATAGTTTCTGAAACTTTTTCTGCTTCATAACTACCTTTTGAAATTGCTCTATGTAAAATATCATTTTGATTAGTTGCAACAATCAATTTATCTATCGGCAAGCCCATTTTTTTGGCTAAATATCCTGCATATACATCTCCAAAATTTCCTGTCGGCACTGAAAAATTTGTTGGTTCATTTACATCTTCAACTGATAAATAACTATAAAAGTAATAAACACTTTGAGCAATAATCCTCGCCCAGTTAATAGAGTTTACACCTGACATTTTAATATCATTTGAAAATTTCTTGTCTGCAAACATGGATTTAACTAGGTTTTGACAATCATCAAAATTTCCCTTTATGGCTATGTTAAATACGTTTTCATCTTTACCTGTTGTCATTAATTTTCTTTGAACTGGTGAAACACGATTATCTGGATGAAGCACAAAAATATTAACATTTTTTTTACCTTTAATTGCATCAATTGCTGCAGCACCAGTATCTCCTGATGTGGCAACAACAATATTAATCTTTTGATTTTCATTATTTAGGTAATACTCGTAAAAGTTACCTAAAAGTTGCATAGCAACATCCTTAAAAGCTAAAGTTGGACCATGAAACAGCTCTAACACAGTTCTGTCTCCAAGTTTTATAAAATCTACGACATTATCCCGTCTAAATTTAGAGTAAGACTTATCAATAATTTTACTTAATTCTGCTTGTGACATGAAATTACCAATAAATGGATGAACGATCTTTTTGGCTAACTCTGAGTAGCTTAGTTTTTTAAAATCTTTAACTTCATTTTCAGTATATTTCGTTAATTCTTCTGGAATAAATAAGCCTCCATCATCAGCAAGGCCTTTGATAAAAACCTCTTTAAATTCAAAGGTTTTTGATGTGTCTCTTGTACTTACGTATCTCATTTAATAATTTTTTTTCCTGAAATATAAATATATTAAAAGAATTGAAATCGCCATAGAAAACCAAGTAATTGCATACTTCTTGTGATTATTTGAAATTTTAGCAGTAATCACTCTTGGTTTTGGAATTTTGTAATCCCCGTTTAAATAAATGACATACTCTGAAAAATTTCTTCCAGTAAATTTTGAAATATCTTCTCTATTCAAAGTAAACCAATAATTTTTCTCAATATCGTTTTCTGGTTTAAATGTACTTGGTTTAGTTTGTAGCATAAGAGTGCCGACTATTTTATTTTGATCAACTAAATTTATTTCAGGTAGGTCCTTTTTTTCAAAAGGTATCCATCCCCTATTCATTAAGTAATTGACGTCACCAATTTTTATTGGATTAACTACCTCAAATCCAGGTTTCCCTGCATCATTTAAATTATATAAGTAAATTTGTTTATCAAAATCAATATCTCCACTTGTTTTTATTCTAAGATAGTTTTTTTTTTCAACATTTGATAATTCCACTGGGTCGTTTTTTAAAGAATTTTCTATTTGCTCAATTAGCTCTAATTTCCAATTTAATCTATAAATTTGCCAAAACCCTAGAGAGAGAAGAGTTAAAATAATAAAATAAACAAAAACTGAAAATAGTAATTTATTCTTCAAGGATAAATATTAACTTCCCCAAATATAAATTGCAGCAAATAAGAATAGCCACACTACGTCAACGAAATGCCAATACCAAGCAGCTGCTTCAAATCCAAAATGATGATCTTTAGTAAAATGACCTAGTCTTCCTCTCCACAAGCATACTGCTAAAAATATCGTTCCAATTATGACGTGAAAACCATGAAAACCTGTTGCCATATAAAATACAGCTCCATAAATATGTCCTGAGTACGTAAAAGTAGCGTGATGATATTCGTATGCTTGCAATAATGTAAAAAAGAAACCAAGAATAACAGTTAGTGTTAAACCTTGTATAAATCCTTTTCTATCATCTTCTAATAAAGCGTGATGAGCCCAAGTAACAGTTGTTCCTGATAATAATAAAACCAGAGTATTTATTAAAGGAATATCCCAAGGATCAAACGTTTCAATATCTTTAGGAGGCCATACATTTCCAACAAATTCATTTGGAAATAAACTTATATCAAAGTAAGCCCAGAACCATGCAACAAAGAACATTACCTCTGAAGCAATAAATAAAGTCATTCCATATCTGTGATGAATTTGAACAACAGGAGTATGATGACCTTGATGTTCAGCTTCGATAACTACATCTCTAAACCACATATACGCGCCATAAATTAATAACGCTAAACCAAGATACATTCCCCAGGAAATACCATTATGCATATAAAAAATTGCACCTATTGCTAATACTAAGCATGCAAACGATGTATAGATTGGCCAAGGGCTTGGATCAACTAAGTGGTAATCGTGTTTTTTTTCTGCTGACATTTTTCGTGATTATGATTGTTTATAGTAATCTGTCGAGAAAAAAGTGTACGACATGGTTACATCTTGTAGATTTTTTGTTGTTGGATCATTTACAAGTTCAGGGTCTAAATAAAAAGTCATCACATAAGTAGCCTTCTCACCAGCCTTCAACTCTTGTTTTTCAAAGCAAAAACATCCTAATTTACTATAATATTTACCAAAACTTGCTGGCGACACATTAAAACTAGCAACACCATAAGTAGTTTCATCTCCAATATTCTCAACTTCAAATTCTATTCTATTGACCTGGCCAACCTTTACATCAATCACGTTTGATTTTGCTTTAAAATTCCATTCAAGATTGTTTACATTTGTATCAAACCTCACGCTAACAACCTTATCTAATACTATTTTAGGAGCTTCTTTAGATACCTGTGTTGTTCCACCAAAGCCTGTAACTCTACAAAACAGATCATACAAAGGCACTGCCGCAAAAGACAATCCTAACATAAGGACGAAAATACCAGCCAAAAGTAAAGGAGTTAATGTTTTGCTTTTAATCATATCTGTCTATCAAATACTCCAACGTTGTATAAAGTAAAAACAAATAAAAATACCATAAAGGCTAAAATTGCTATTGCAGTTATAATATTTTTTTTCTTTGTTTTCTTGTCAGGCGTTATCATAAAATTTTATCAATTAAAAAAAGAACAAAAATCAAAAATAGATACAAAATTGAATATCCAAAAATAGATTTTGCTTTTTTTGCATCAAATTTGTTCTTTTTAAATTTATAAAGTTCGAAACATAAATAATTATAATAAATTGTCAAAATTAATGATGGGATTAAAAAAGTTATACTCACAAAACCAATAGCATATGGTAAAACAATTACTGGTAACATTGTTAAAGAATAGATAAATATATTTAATTTTGTACTCTCAACACCATTTGTTAGAGGAAGCATTGGAATCTTTGCTTTTTTGTAATCATCTGATTTATACAAACTTAAAGCCCAAAAATGCGAAGGCGTCCAAAAGAATATAATCAAAAAGAATGTAATTGGCTCAAAAGTCAAAGAATTGGTAGCTATAGTCCAACCAATCACTGGGGGCAATGCTCCTGAGGCTCCTCCTATCACTATATTTTGTGGAGTTTTTCTTTTTAACCAAATTGTATAAACAAACACATAAAACAAAATAGTAAAAAGTAATAAAATAGCTGATATTCTGTTTGAATAATAATCAAGTGCAATTACAGAAAAAATCGAAAGAGAAATTCCAAATACCAGTGCTTGATTTCTATTTACTTTACCTGTCGGAATTGGTCTCAAACAAGTTCTTGTCATAAGAGCATCTAAATCAGACTCGTACCACATATTTAAAGCCCCAGCAGCTCCTGCTCCAATTGAAACTAAAATTATTCCAATGATTGCATCTTTTGTTGGAATTATATTTGGAGCCATTAACAATCCAACTGCACAAGTAAAGATAACCAAAGACATTACTCTTGGTTTCATTAATTTAAATAATTCAGATAAATTAAAGGCGTCTTCTTGAGATAAGTTTCTATTTTTTAATTTAGACTTAATCATTAATTTAAAGTTAAAAAATCTTATTTGCTAAATTTAGCTAGTAGATTTTTCAACACCCTCTTCATCTTCAAACTTTGGTAATTCTTCAAAAGTATGAAAATTAGGTGGAGATGGCACAGTCCATTCTAAAGTTGTAGCGCCTTCTCCCCATGGGTTTTGTGCTGCAGCTTTTTTCTTATAAAACGCATAAGCAAGGTTTATAAAAAATACTACCAATCCAATTACAGAAATATAAGAACCAATTGAAGAAATGTAATTCCATCCTGCAAAAGCATCTGGATAGTCAGCATATCTTCTTGGCATTCCTGCAAGGCCTAAAAAGTGTTGTGGGAAGAAAACCAAGTTTACTCCAATAAACGTTAACCAGAAGTGTAATTGACCCATCCACTCTGAGTACTCGTAACCAGACATTTTTCCAAACCAGTAGTAAAACCCTGCAAAGATTGCAAATACAGCTCCTAAAGATAGCACGTAATGAAAGTGAGCAACAACATAGTAAGTATCATGCATTGCAGTATCTACTCCAGCATTTGCAAGAACTACACCGGTTACTCCACCAACAGTAAATAAAAATATAAATCCTAAAGCCCAAACCATTGGAGTTTTAAATGAAATCGAACCACCCCACATGGTTGCTATCCATGAAAATATTTTTATGCCGGTTGGAACTGCAATGATCATCGTTGCAGCTAAAAAGTATGCTTTTGTATCTGTACTCAAACCAACTGTATACATATGGTGAGCCCAAACAACGAAACCAACTATTCCAATTGCAACCATTGCATAAGCCATTCCTAAATATCCAAAAACTGGTTTTCTAGAAAATGTTGAAACAATATGACTGATCATTCCAAAACCTGGTAAAATTAAAATATAAACTTCCGGGTGACCAAAGAACCAAAATAAATGCTGGAATAGAACTGGGTCTCCACCAGTTTGTGCATCAAAGAATGCTGTTCCAAAGTTCCTATCTGTAAGAAGCATAGTAATTGCTCCTGCTAATACTGGTAATGATAACAATAATAAGAAAGCAGTTACTAGTATTGACCAAGCAAATAATGGCATTTTATGAAGTGTCATGCCAGGTGTTCTCATATTTAAAATTGTAGTAATAAAATTTACTGCACCTAAAATTGAAGAGGCTCCAGCTAAGTGTAGACTTAAAATTGCAAAATCCATTGCTGGACCTGGTTGACCTGCTGTAGATGATAACGGAGGATATATTGTCCATCCTCCTCCTACTCCTGTTTGACCTGGAGGGCCATCCATGAAAATTGACATTATTAATAATATGAAAGACGTAGGCAGCAACCAAAATGAAATATTATTCATTCTAGGAAAAGCCATATCAGGTGCACCAATCATTATTGGAACAAACCAGTTACCAAATCCACCTATCATTGCTGGCATAACCATAAAGAAAATCATTATCAAACCATGACCAGTAACTAACACATTATATAAATGATAGTTTCCCCCTAAAATTCCATCACCTGGATGCATCAACTCCATTCTCATTAAAACTGAGAATGCAGTACCAATCACACCTGCAATAATTGCAAATATTAGATACATAGTTCCAATATCTTTGTGGTTGGTTGAATAAGCCCAACGTTTCCAACCAGTTGGTGTATGATGATCGTCGTGTGATGCTGTTTGTGTATACATATTATTTACTCGCTAGTTTTTTAAATTGATCTTCTTCGTTAATTTCTTTTGCAAATTTGACTTTAGCGTCTAACAACCATTCTTGATATTCTTCTTCAGTAACAACTCTAACTTCAATTGGCATAAACGCATGCTTAATTCCACACAGTTCAGAACATTGACCATAATAAGTTCCAACTTTTTCTGCTTTAAACCAAGTTTCATTTATTCTTCCAGGCACAGCGTCTCGTT